>CAKTZN010000012.1 GCA_934635545.1 uncultured Oscillospiraceae bacterium
GAAGATCCGGGGTACACTGCATTACAGCTTGCCGAAAAGCTGCATGTCAGCAGGGTTTCTGTAACAAAGTATCTGAAAGCTCTAAAGCAAAAGGGAATCATTGAACGTATCGGCTCAGACCGCAGTGGGTACTGGAAGATAAATTAACGCAGGAACGCCCTCACAGAAGTCATGTAACGGCTTGCTGTGAGGGCGTTCTTTATGGTATTATGCGAATACAAGTTCTTGCAGGATGATTTCCTCCGCACGGCTGCGGATGCTGTTCATGCGGCGTACCCATTCCATTTGATCAGATGCTTTGAGCGCTTCGGTCACACACTCCTGCTTTGCCATATCGGAAATGATGATTTCCATACGCTCGTTGCAGGATTGATCGATCTCGGCAAGGTGACGATGCAGCGTTCCGCTTGTAAGCAGGTTTGCGTAGAGAACCGGACGATGTTCTTTCAGATAGCTGCGGCGCATACGTCCATACTTGCCGATCTGATAGTCCGGCTCATCCGGCAGTGCAAGGTTCGGGATGAGGTAATCCCCCTCCTGACGGTAGGTGCCGCCCATTTCTTCAAATAGAGATTTTATAAGAATCAGCTCCTTTTTGTGTTGATTTGCAGCGGTTATAAGGATTTTTCTGCTCCTTTCCTACAACTGCTGTTACATTCACCACAAATGAGCCGCAGTCATATGTATTAGGTGGGAGAAACCACCCTTTACATAGTAACTCTTGTTTTTAGATAGATGAAAAGTGCGCAATGATTGCACACTTTTATGCGAGAGGTTTATAATTGCTTTATTGCTATGCAGCAAGATTTCCTAAAATATGTCGAAGCGGCACCACCAAGCGGTGGTGCCGCTTTGCACCTTGTCCCGAGGAGAGGATATCGGCATCCCTCTTTCAAACAACCGCAGTGCTTTCGCCAGCCGCTTTGCCGAAATGCTCTTTTGACCCAAAGGATCTCTCCTCTCTTTGTGGGATATTAGGATTTTACCCGACCATCTCTGCGTCCTCCAGCCGGCGGTACTGGTAGCTGTCTTCCTCGTACAGTTCAAATGTACCAGCAAGCATAATCTCACTGCCCAGCTCCGGATAGTCATCGGAATAAGCCCCCATAACTGTTGACATTTTAACTGATTGCCATGGCTGGCAACGAGCAGTAATGATTGAAGCCGATGCAACTTTATAGCGGTTACTTGCTAAGCAGTCGTTTTCCTGCAATCAAAATGCCCGTCAGAATTTCCGCGACGGATAAGCCCATCAGAATGCCTGAAACGAAGTCCTGCACATCTGTTCCACCAGTGGTCTTAGACATGGCACCACAGGCAATACCAAGAACGATGAGGACAAGACCATAGAGGATGCCCTTCTGTCGCTTTAGCTCCTGCGTGTGGTGCAGCAGATCAATAATCTGTGCATCATCATAGACGCGCACGCTGCTGTCCGCTGCGTCCTCTCCGTCCATCAGCTCCGGAAGCGTCATGTGGAGCGCGTCGCAGAGCTTCTGGATGATGCTGTAATCCGGCATACACTTTCCGTTTTCCCATTTGGAGATCGTCTTGTTGGACACGCTGAGCGTCTCTGCCAGCTGCTCCTGCGTGAGGTTCTGTTCCTTACGCTTGCACGCGATATAGCTGCCAATGGCTGTCTGATTCATTTGGAATGCCTCCTGTGTTGAAGATGCCCTGAGCATAGCGCAGCGCCGGGGAAGAAACCATCCCCCGGCGGTAGAATTTGCGTGGAATGCGGGCTAATGCAGCGCTTTTGTGGGGCAGACTTTCGTACATTCGTAGCAGAGAATGCACTCCGTCCCGTTTTTCCGCTTGTGGGATTCCTTATTGACCTCTACGTTCATGGGGCAGACGCGCAGGCATTTGCCGCAGTGGATGCATTTGCTCTCATCACAGTGGACACGTAGCAGGGAAAAATAGCTCATGGGCTTGAGAAACACCGTGATGGGACACAGATATTTGCAGAACGCCCGGTTGTCCTTGCACGCAAATGCCAGCGCAATGCCTGCGATGTAATAGAGCGCATTTCCGGCGAGGAACAGCCAGAACATGATCCGCTCCAAATTTGCGAGCTTCATCAGAAACAGTCCGGACACCAATGCCAAGGATAGCGCGAACATCACATAGCGCAGAAACCCAAGCTTTTCCTTTCGGGGCTTCTGCGGCTGCGTGTAAGGCAGAAAATCCAGCACCATCGCCGTCCAGCAGGCATAGCCGCACCAGCCGCGCCCGAACAGCAGCGGGCCGAATATCTTCGCCACGGCGTAGTGGATGGTCGCCGCCTCAAAGGCGCCGAGGAACAGATAATACCAGAAGCCCTCGATCTGCATATTTTCGTGGGAGATCACGCCGAGGTACAGCAGCATATAGCACCCCACCGCCAGCTGCATAAAGTGCCGGGCGTAGCGTTTTCCGGCAGTAAAGAGCGCCGTTCCCGCCGCAAGGCAGCAACCTATATAACTGAAATTCAGCAGATAGAACAGGTTGCCCTTGGCAAGCCACAACATGACCGCAACTGCCTCGAACAACAGAAGCAGCAGGAGTGACGGTACATATTTTTTGAAACGGTCACTTTTCTTCATCTTTGTATTTTTCCCCAAAAGAACCGGGAGCCAAGCCGACGCACAGCCCTACGCAGACCCCAAACAGTAGTCCAATGCCAACATCGTCCATCAATGCACCGACGGCAGCGCCGAGTCCTGCTCCGATAGCAAGGCCAAGAGAAATGTCGGTGGTCATACCCGCATCTTTCCGATTCTTTTGATCTTTCTGGGGTTCCATAATTATTTTCCTTTCTCACCTTTGGAGTTGTCAAATTCTGCCCCGCAATAGGGGCAGAAATCTTTTTTGCCTGCAAAGAAAAAGATTCCGAGGAATTTTTCGCAGAATGGACACCGCTGTGTGAAGATTCCGGCCACGATCCCCGGTAGTAGAAATACGAGTCCAAGCTCCAGCAGCGGGTGCAGCCAATAGCCGCGGCTCTCCCATACACTCTGCACCAGCAGGATGATGCCGATATCCAAAAGCACTGCGCTGATCCAATACCCGATTTTCTGCTTTTTAAGCTTCATGGTGCAAAAAACCTTCCGTCAGCCTTTGCAGCCTCTGTATGAGCTTTGGCGTCTCCTTGTGTGGCTCTGCCGGAATATGCGGTGATCGCTGCATGAAATAATCCTGCGAGTCAAACGGCACAGCGCTGTGCTTGCGGCGGTAGGTTCCGTCCGGCAGCATCAGACTGGCCTTCGCCGTGTCGCGGAGCTGGGAAGCCAATATCCACTGGAGTTGTTCTCGCAACTGAGCGTCGTGTACCGGACAGGCGATCTCCACGCGGCGGTTCAAATTGCGTGTCATGAGGTCGGCGGAGGAAATATAAAATTCCGCGCTTTCCCCACGTCCAAACTGATAAATTCGTGCGTGTTCCAAAAAGCGCCCGACGACGCTGGTGACATGGATGTTTTCCGTTTCCCCCGTCACGCCAGGCAGGATGCAGCAGATGCCGCGGATGATGAGCTGCACCTCCACGCCCGCACAGGATGCCTCCGCCAGCTTGTCGATGACCTCACGCTCGGTGACGGAATTGGCCTTGATGCAGACATAGCCGTCCCTTCCCAACGCAATTTGCCGGTCGATGTTTCGGAGCAGCATATCTTTGATGCCAAAAGGCGATACGCAGAGCTGCTGATATTCTCCGTCCAGCTTGTTGACCAGCATATTGCGGAAAAACGCCGCTGCGTCCTCGCCGATCGTCTGGTCAGCAGTCATCAGGCTCAGATCGGTATACATGGCGTTGGTCTTTTCGTTGTAGTTCCCCGTGCCGATCTGCGTAAGATAGCCGGTTTTGTTCCGATTGCGAAGCGTAATCAGGCAAATTTTACTGTGGCATTTGAACCCTTCTGTGCCATAGATCACCTGACAGCCAGACTCCTCCAGCATCTTTGACCACGCGAGGTTATTTTCCTCGTCAAAGCGGGCGCGAAGTTCCATGAGAACCAATACTTCCTTGCCGTTTTCTGCTGCGCGGCAGAGCGTCTGCGCTATTTTAGAAGAGGAGGCAAGCCGGTAGATGGTGATTTTGATCGACAGCACCTGCGGGTTCTCTGCCGCTTCATTCAGAAGACGCAGAAACGGCTCGACAGAATCGTAGGGATAAAACAGCAGCCGATCACTTTGCTGCACCTGTGTAAGGACGGACTGATTTTGCCACAGATCTTCCGCCCAGCGCGGATGATAGGACGGATACAGAAGACGGACGGAAACCTCCCTTGGCAGTTCCCAAATCAGGCGGAACACATAGCGCATATTAAGCGGCGTGGGGTCCACAAATATCTGATGATTCTCCACCCGGACAAGGGAGGAAAGAATTCTTTGAAACTCTGCGGATACAGGTGCGCTCAGCTCCAGCCGCACGACGGCAAGATGATCGCGCTGCTTGAGGAGTTTTTTCATCTGACGGCGGAAATCTTCCTCGTTATCCTCGAATTTCTCGTCGTCGAAGCTGATGTCCGCATTGCGCGTTACCGTAAGAATACAGCTTTCCTTCACCGTGTAAGCGTCGAACAGCGTTGGCAGCCAGCGCAGGAGGATGTTTTCCGTGCGCACAAAGTGCGTTCCGCCAGAAAGCAGCAAATACGGCGGCGTACTCTCCGGTACCGGGACGATACCGATCGCCTTATGCCCTTTTTTGCTTTCCAGCAGTGCCGCGGCATAGAGGTTCTTATTGACCAGATGCGGCACGGGATGGTTCGGCGCGATCACAATGGGAGACAAAACCGGCAGCAGCTCCGTTTTGAAAAACCGGTTGACCTGCTTCAACTCGCCCGCATCCAGCGTTTCAGGAGATACATCCTGTATGCCGCTTTGGGCAAGCGTTTCCATAACAGCGGTATAAATCTGCTTTTTCATAGCAAGAAGCCCCGGAATGGCGCGGTAAACGTGGTGCAGATGCTGCGCCGGTGTCCAGCCGGTTTTGCTGTCCGTATCGTCTGGCGTCATGTGGGCAAGATCAAAGAGACTGCCCACACGCACCATGAAAAACTCGTCGAGATTGTTCGAAAAGATTGAGACAAATTTCAGCCGCTCCAACGCGGGAACGCCCGGATCTGCCGCTTCTTCCAGCACACGCCGGTTAAAGCGCAGCCAGCTCAGTTCGCGGTTCTGGGTATATCGGTATTGTTTTTGAGTATTCTTTGGCATAAATAACCTTCCCGCACGCCGTATTTACTGACGACAAATTGTTCTGCATGGAACAGATGAAACACGTGCTGCAAAATGAGAAGCCCCGGCACAAGAGTGTGGATACGCTCGGCTTCCAGCCGCAGAATCAGGTCGCTGGCCTCTTTTTTGCCGCTGCAAAGGAATTTGCACAGTCCGTCCAGCTGCTCGGCAGTCATGCTGCGGCAGTCGTCTGAGATCCCGTAATAATGCCGCGCCAATTTGAGCGCGGCGCGTGCCGTCCCGCCGACGCCGACGAGAAGCGGACGCGAAGCGAGTGCACCTTCGCTGACGTCGATGGTTTTGGATATCTCCTGCCGCAGCCGCATGAGAGAACCATTTCCCGGCAGGATTTTCTTGACGCAGCGACGGTATAAGCTCAGAGAGCCGATGGGAAAGCTCGCAAAATCTACGGGCTTGCTGTCTTCGAACGTGACCATCTCTGTGCTCGCACCGCCGATGTCCAGAAACGCGCCGCTGGTCAGGTGCAGTTCCTGCATTGCGCCCGCATAGCCGAAAAGGGCTTCGTCCTCGCCGGAAATGACCTCTACCGAATAGCCTGTCGCCGCACGGATGACAGACAGAGCCTGCTCCGTGTTGGAGATATTACGGAGAGATGCGGTGGCAAACACGTTGATGCGGTCGATTGCCAGCGTCTGTAAAATACCGCGAAAGGTCAGAAGTCCCGCGCAGGCGCATTCGATGCCCTCTGCGCTGAGCTTTCCGTCCTCCACATACCCCGCAAGTCCTGCCATAATCTTCTCCCGAAAGAGAATTTTGAAGCTCTGTCCATCTGTTTCATAAAGCGTCAGTCGGATGGAGTTGGAGCCGATGTCAATAATGGCCTGCTTCATTCGGTATCACCGACAACCTCGGCGGTTTCCTCCTGCGGCACGTTTTCTTCCTGAACGAGTCCCTCCTGCAAGGTCCCGTCTGGCACACGGAATACCAAAATTGCCTTGGCGGAGTTCGTCACGGAGAACGTCACCAGCTCCCAGCCACCCTGTGCCTTTTCGTTGGCGGTTTTCTCGATTGCCGCGGCCATCTTCTTTGCTTTGGGCGCGTAGTCGATCATGATCGTTTTATAAGTCATAGTAGTTACCTCATTTCTGTTTGTTAGAATAGGATTTCCCGTTTCACGGAGAATTCCTTGGAATGGTAAGGAATTGCCTGCTGAAAATTATTTTTGCCTTTTAACTGCACAAACTGCGCATGATTCAGATGCACCGGATAGCGCAGCAGCGCCATTTTGCCCTGCTGGAACAGGCTCTCGCTGTAAGAGCCTTTCTCCAGCGTACCGGTCATGACCGCCGCGCCGCCCAGCGCCAGCACCTGCTCTGCAATCTTTTGTGCCGCGTCGCTGCGCAACTGTGGATCGCTGACAAATACGACGCCTTGCGTCTGCCCATCATACGAACAGACCGGGGCGTTGATTTTTACCGAACGATACCAGAAGCCGCCTGCGTCCTGCTCCGCGAGATTTTGCAAAAAGAGTGCGTCGGCATAATAAGAAACGCCGGACAATCGGTCGGAAAAGAGCTTCAGAATCTCCAGTCCGCGCCCATACTTCGGTACAGGGAAAAGCAGCAGCTTGTGCGTGGACAGCAGCTTTTCCGTTTTTTGAACGAGTTGGTCACAGACTGTGTCATAAGGTGTCTCATCCAGTCCGTAGGCGCAATCCAACACAGCGAGATCGGCGTGCTGATTCCGGATAGGATCACAGTCATAGACCTGCGTATCCTCCGTGTAGTCCCCGGAAAAGAACACGGACTCGCCGTTTTCGGCAAAGCGGTACCACACACTGCCTGTGCAATGACCGCTGCGCCCCCACTGGATGGACAGATTTTGAAACTCTCCCGCCCCGTTTGGGCAAATATCTTGCAGTACACGGCGGTTCTTCGCTGCAAACGGAAGCTGGCTCAGTGTTTCCGCCGCCGCGATCACCGTTCCACAAAAGCCGTTTTCATACAGCCACGGCAATGCACCGGTGTGGTCGGCGTGGGAATGTGTCAGGAATACGGCGTCCAGACCGCTGATCTGCTCCCGCGTCAGGTGGGGATACGGGGCCTCCGGCGTGTCCGCCATTTTTCCGCAGTCCACCAAAAAGCGGATGGCTTCCCCCTGCACATAAAAGCAGTTGCGGCCATGCTCTCCCACGCCGCCAGCGATGATCAGCTCCATGCTATGCCTCCTTCTGCCTGCCCACACAGCGGTTGAACACCAACAGCGCCGTGGTGGTAATGAGCACACACAGAACCGCCATTGCCATGCCGAGAGACACGCTGCCCTGCTCAAACTCGCGGTTGATGTAGGTCGAGACCACCAGCGTATTGGGTGGCGCAATGAGGCTGGCCGTCACCAGTTCGCGGAAAGCGATGATGAAGATCATCATCCACCCGGCAAAGATGCCGCGGGAGATCATGGGCAGCGTGACGCGGCGGAATACATACGAGGGCGTACCGCCGAAAACGCGCCCCGCCTGCAAAAGGCTGTCGTTAATCTGCGTAAAAGCCGATGTCACATACTGCACGGTGTACGGCAGATACAGCACCACATACGCAAGCACCATGATACCGATAGTGTTATAGAGTGGAATCACCTTATAAATTGTGTTCCAGAACAGCATGATGCCGATGACCAACACGATGCTGGGCAGCATTTCCGGCAGCAGGCTGATACCCTCCAGCGCTTTCTTGAAAAAGCCCTTGGATTTGCGCACCGCTACCACCACCGCCGTGCCGATCACGGAACAGATCGACGCGGAGGATACCGCAAGGAACAGACTTTTCCAAATAGAGGACAAGGCTTTCGGCGTGGTCAGCAGTTCCTTGTAGTGCTCAAGGGTAAAGTTGCCTGCGGCCAGACCATAGCCCCGCAGCTTGATGAGCGAGGTGGAGATGATGGAGAAATACGGTACGCCGATGGCCACCAGCACCACAAGCAGCACCCACAGCCATGCACCGACTTGTCCGGCGGTAGACAGTTTTGTCTGCGCCGGACGACTGCCCTTGCCGCTGACCAGACGGTAGCTGTTTTTGCTCGTAATATAGTTCTGCATCAGCCACATGGCCATACAGATGCAGACCAGAATGGAGGACAGGCTGGCCGAGCGACCAAAGTCGATGGGTGCGGTGGTGGAGTAGCGGTGAATGTCAGTGGTGAACACATAAAATCCGATGCGCCGTCCCAGCGTGTAGGGCGTTCCGTATTCAGAAAGCGTCTTGACGAACACCAGCAGTGCGCCGATGGCATAGTTGCCGGTCAGCAGCGGGGCGAAAATTTTCCGCAGCCGCAGGCCGAAGCCCGCACCGAACACCGCGCCGCTTTCCTCCAAACTCGCCGGTATGTTCAACATGGCATTTTTCAGCATGGTCATGAGGAACGGGAACACGTGCAGGCTCATCACCAGCACCAGACCGCCAAAGCAGAAGAAGCCCTCCGACCACGAGCCGGTGGCCGGAAAAAGCTGCTGAAAGAGCCCCTTTTTCTGCATGAACAGGATCCAGCCCATGGACGCGATATACGGCGGCGTCATAAACGGGATCATGAAGATGATGTCCAGCCAGATGTGCTTTGCAAGCTGGGTACGCGCCAGCAGGTACGCCGTCGGCACGGCGATGACCGTGGAACACAGCACCACGCATACGCCCAGCAGCAGGGAATTGCAGACGGTCTGCACATTTTCGGAACTTGCGATAGTCTGCCACGCCTGATACAGGTCAAGGCGGCCATCCACGATGACCGCCTTGGCGAAAACTGTAATCAGAGGGCAGAGAATCAAGCCGGTCAGAAGCACCAGCAGCAGCGCCAGCGGTAGATTCTTTTTCAGATCGATTTGTCTCATAAGCCCTCCGCTTTGTCACTTGCAGAGGCTGTTGAGCTTGGCTGCGGTGTCGGACGCGACGGCCATCATCTTGTCCCAGTCGGTTGTGATCTGGGGAATATCGGAGAGGTTGGTGCGGCTGTCGCACTGAATATCGCTGCGGCCGGGCAGCAGGTAAGCGTCAGCAACCAGCTTCTGTGCCTCGTCACTGAACAGGAAATCCACGAACGCCTTGGCGTTGTCCATGTTGGGGGCGGTCTTGAGGATCATGGCAGGACGGGGGTTGACCACCGTGCCGGAAGCGGGATAATAGATGTTCAGGGGCTCGCCCTTTGCCATGGAGGAATAGGCATTGTAGTCCACGCCAGCGATCAGGATGCCCTTCTCGCCGGTGGTGACAGCTTCCAGCGCTGCCTTGTTGGCGCCGGGAACAGTCAGGCCGTTGTCCGCCCAGCTCTGCATGATGGCCTCGCCGTCAGCAGTGCCGGTCACAAGACCCGCGAGGAAGTCCTTGCACGCACCGGACTTTTCGGGATCAGGGATGGCGATCATGTCCTTGTACTGGGCGTCCGCCAGCTCGGACCAGTCGGCGTTCAGCTCGGGGACAACGGTGGTGTTGTAGATGACGCCCACAGCGGAAGCGCTGTAACCGAACAGGGTATTGTCCGCGTCGATCCAGCCTGCGTTGACCTTGTCGGCGTTGGTGGGGGTGTAGCTTTCCAGCTGGCCGTCGGCCTTCATGCTCAGGCCGTCAGACCAGGAGGCAAGGATGACCACATCGGCAACGGGATTGGCCTGCTCCGCCTCCAGACGGGCAAGGATCTCGCCTGTGGTGCCCTGGAACTGCTCCACCTCAACGCCGGCCTTTGCCGTGAAGGCCTCGGCCAGCTTGTCGGCCAGACCGGCGGGGCTGGGCATATAGACCGTCACCTTGCCGGAAAGCTGCGGCTCGGTGTTGTCGGAAACGGCGGGGTCGTTATTTGCTTCATCCTGAGACGGATTTGCGCCGCAGGCTGCCAGACCAAGGCAAAGGCACAGGGCCAGCAGCAGACATACGATACTCTTTTTCATGCTGATAAAACCTCTTTCTTTTGAAAAGTAATAACTTGATCGGGATCTATGTAAACGGACAGCATCTCGCCGGGCGTTACCTTCTGTCCGCTGTGAAGTGTCCATGTGCCATTCCGGTAAGGGACGGTGATCTCATAGGTGCTGCCCAGATACTGCACACTCTGGACGGGAAGCTCAAAGTGCAGCGCACCTATGACCGGTGTTTGCGCGGCGGCCTCCGGGCGGAACATCTCCCCCTCACTGAGCCAGTTGGACTTTCCCACAAAGCGTGCCACAAACTCGCTGGCAGGATCGTGGTAGATGGTTTCCGGCGCGGCATATTGCTCCACATATCCGCCGTTCAGGACGGCGATGCTGTCGCTCATACTCATGGCCTCTGTCTGGTCGTGGGTCACGAAAACAGAGGTAATGCCGAGGGCGGAGGTCAGCGACCTTAGCTCATGCCGCATCTCCTCCCGCAGCAGGGCGTCCAAAGCGGAAAGGGGTTCGTCAAACAGGATGCACCCCGGCTGGACGGCAATGGCACGGGCAAAGGCCACGCGCTGCTGCTGACCACCGGAAAGCTGATGGGGATATCGTTTTTCAAAGTCCTCCAGATGTACCGTGCGCAGTGCGTCGCGCACGCGGCTCTGCAAATCCGCCGTGTCTTTTCTCGCTCGCAGGCCAAAGGCCACATTCTCAAATACCGTCATGTGAGGCCAGAGAGCAAAATCCTGAAACACAAAGCCGAGGTTCCGTTTCTCCGGCGGCAGGTTGATCTTGTGCGTCTTGGAGAAAACGCAGGTATCGTCCAGCCAGATCTCGCCGTCGTCCGGCGTTTCCAGCCCGGCGATCATCCGCAGCAGCGTCGTCTTGCCGCAGCCGGAGGGCCCCAGCAGCGTTGTGAAGCTGCCGTTCTGGATGGTCAGCGTCGTCGGATGGATGACCTGCTTCTTATCAAAGCTCTTTGCAATCTGTTCCAATCGAATTTCCATAGCAGCCCTCTTTTCTACACTTACAACGAAGTATAACGGTGGAATGTAAATTGTGCGGCCTGAACTGTGTAAAATAAAAGTAAAATCAAAGTATCTGGTGGGTATACAACTATGAGACTCTGGACGAACTTGCCGCCTATGTGCGATGATAGTTTCCGTTGGCAAAGCTTGGATACGGCATGGCTATTCCTTAAAAGAAGACATCCTGAGATGAAGCTGTGAAAGTTTCACTCAGGATGTTATGATTATGTTGTCTTCGCTTTTTTGAAAAAGGCGACCGCCACAACGCCTGGGCCGGTATGTGCCCCTATGACGCTGCACAGCAGCGTGGAGTCAATGGAATCCACACTGGATTGCCAGAGAGCGCGGCTATCCTCCACATATTTTTTAAGGAATACATCGCTTAAACCGGAGTAACCAAGCAATATCGGCATGGAAAAATCGATGCCGCCGCAGCTATGTATCTTCTCAACGAGGAGGTGATTGCCTTGCTTTGAACCTCGAGCCTTGCCAATAACAACGGGCTCACCACGCTGTATGATAAGGACGGGCTTGATGTTCAGGACGCCTCCGGCGAATGCAGCGGTTTTGGATATGCGTCCGCCTTTTTTCAGATACTCCAACGTATCAAGCAATGCGATGAGACACACATCATCGCGTTTTTCTGTGACTTCATCAGCAAGCTGTTTTGCATTTACTCCTTCTTCGGCCCGCCTTAAAGCGTATTCTGCAAGAATACCGGATCCGATTGCAACAGTCATACTGTCTATCACAAAGATGTTTTCGTAATCTGCTGCGGCGATGCACGCACTCTGATATGTCCCGGATAGTTTTGATGAAATAGTAATGACAACAGCACTATCTCCGGCTGCTGTAATCTTTTCAAATACTTCTTGGAAAGCGGCGGGGGGAGCCTGACTTGTAGTTGGCAGCACATCGCTTTCAACAAGTCGCTCGTAAAAGCGCGTTTTATCAATAGTAACACCATCAACGAATTCTTCTTTTCCAAAATATACGGTCAATGGCACGATGCAGAAACTATCTTTGATGTGATCCGGCATATCCACAGTCGAGTCCACAATTATTTGAACGCTCATAGGAAGCCTCCTATTACAATAAAATTAGACGGGAAAGCCGGACAGTCAGTCCGGCTTTCTTTCCGTTGCTCATAGAGGGCACAGGGAACTGCCATGCGCCGGTAGCATTCATCGGTTATCCCGCGACTGGCGGCGCTTATAGCGGCACACCGCTGCCGCGGCCAACAGCATTCCGGACGCTGCTGCCAGCATCACCATAAGAGGAATATTGCTGCGATCCCCGGTGGCCGGTGAGTTGATCGCGGCGCTCGGATAGTAGTGATGCCCGCCGCTGCCGCCTGCCGTATAATTGCAGCTCATGGAGCCGATGGTCAGCGCGCCGCTGGTCACGCCGTCGCAGAAGCGGTACACGGGACGCTGTCCGTTTACGGTATATTCCGCGCCTGCAATGGCGAAGCCCTCGTTGTTCGCGGCGGTATTCACACCGGCGGCAGGTAAGACATGGACGATCTCCGGAGCGGACGATCCGTTCAGGGTGATCCGTGCCATGCGGTTGCCATAGCCGTCATCTGCCGCCACCCAAAGCTTCTTTTCGTAGGTGTCATAGTCCAGTGCCATGGCGCCGCCCAGCTTGGCGTCAATATCCGCGATCTGCACGACGGTCTCATCCTTGTTGAGGACATAGGCGTACACATGGCCATTATCCTCCAGCGCCACAAAGAACACACCACCGGCAACGGCATGGGGGTATTTGGCTGCGTCAAACGCACTGCCGGTGTTCTGATCGATCAGCTTTCCGGCTACATCGGCGTTTGCGACCCATTCCACCGCCTCAATGCCCATGTTGGCGGAAACCTGCGGGAGCGACGCGGTCAGATCCCATTCCTTCTGCGCCACAAGACGCGTACCTGCTTCGTTGGGATCGACCATCAGGATCGTGTTATAGTTCACGCCCTTGGCGCTGTTATCACGCTCGGAGGCAAGGTAAACCATGCCGCTGCCGTCCACTGTAATGCCCTCGGCATCGGGGCCTTTTGCCTTTGCATTGTTGGCGTCCTTCCGGAAGCAGACGCGCTTGCCCTGTTCAAAACCGCTGGCAAATGTCAGCGTCCCGTCCTTGGCCACATTCATGACCCAGAAGGTCGCGGTGCCGTTGTCCACGGCGTAGAGCTTACCATTGGCAAAATCAAGACCGGAGGAGTCCTCCAGGAAGGTGGGCGTTGTGTCAAATGTATGTATTTCGTCGCTGCCGGGCCATGCAATGACATCCGGGATACCGGCAAATTTGTTTGCCGCGCCGGGGGTAGCCTCCAGCGTGTTCTGATAGCTGCTGCCGTTGACATCCGGGTACAGCCCCCAGGTGGGGTTGGTATGGCTTCCGTCAGGCCAGGTCGTTACGGCGATCTGCTCTCCGTCCTCAAACAGGCGGACGGAATCGCCCTTGCCGAGACCGAACGCAAAGCCCTTTGCACCGCTGTCGTCCTGATAGATCACCAGAAATCCGTTTGCCGGAATGGTCGTTCCATCAGGAATGGTATAGGGATCCTTGTCCTTATTGTCCTTCAGCACAAGGCCGGAGATGTCCAGCACTTTGTCCGTGGGATTGGCCAGTTCTACCCAGTCCGGGCCGCCGTTGGGGTCGTTGGACTGCACTTCGTTGATGACCACGGGGTTAACGACCTTGTTCTTTTTACCCTTTGTAGCGGTGGCAAAATCCTGAAATTCACCGGTGCCGTCAGGAATACGGGCATAGACGCCGTTTGCGTGGACGGTCCATTCATATTCGGCGATGATGCTGCCGCCGGCATCGTAGATCACAGCTTTATCGGCCTTGCCCAGTCCGAAGGTGAAGTCCTTGTTCTGCTCAAACACATAGAGTGCGCCGGGTGTCAGCGCCGTTCCGTTCGGAACAGGGGTAACGTCAGCCTTGTGTCCCACCGGGTCGTTGTCCAGCAGATACCAGCCGGAAATATCAACGGACTGTGTGCCGACATTCATGATCTCCACCCAGTCGGTCGTGTCGCCGTTGGACTCTACCTCGTTGATCACGATGGTCGGCGCATAATATTCGTTGGCGGCGCCCTTTGTTTCCTTGGTCAGTCGGAACGCGCCGGTGCCGTCGGGATAGCGCCCGTAGGAGGCCTTTGCCGCGTCGCCGTCATAGGAGGCGTGCTCCGTCCAGTTGTACTCATCCAGCAAATTGCCGTCTTTGTCGTACAAGCGGATGGAATCGCCGGAGCCAATGCCGATGGCCGCTTCAAACGTGCCTTCTGCAAAGCTTTTTGCCTGATCGTCATAGATCAGACCGCCGCTCTTGGCGTCCACCACCAGTAGCGCTCCCGCTGCGATCATACTCCCCTCCGGGAAGCGCCAGCGGTGATCATCGGAATTGTCCCGCAGCTCGAAGCCGAAAATATCCAGTGCTTCCGTACCGGTATTCATCAGCTCCACCCAGTCGTCAGGACTGGAGTTGATCTCGTTGAGCACCAGCGCCGGTTTAACGGAAGGCTCTGGCTGAGGCGGCTCTGGCGTGGCAGGCGCTGCGTTTGCCGCGCCTTTGGTAGCGTCCACATCGGCAAAGCTGCCGTCGCTCTGCCGGGACCATGTGCCGACCGCTACGCTGGTATAGGCATAGCTGTCGATCTGTGCTCCGCTGGCATCATACAGAATGGCGGTATCCGCTTTGCCAAGACCAAAATCAAAATTTACCGTTTCTTCAAAAATCAGAAATGTGCCGGGCTCCAGAACAGTTCCCTCTGCTAGCGGCGTGGTTTTTCCCTCCGTTTTTCTTTCTTCACCCTTGTCATCGGTCAGATACCAGCCGGAGATATCCACCGCCTCTGAACCGATGTTGGTGATCTCCACCCAGTCGTTGCCTTTATTCGGAGCATCCGATTCCACTTCGTTGATCACAATGGATGGCTGCTGTGTCTGCGATTTTGGCGCAACATCTGCTGCCAGTGCCTGCGAAGGCAGCAGCATAGCCGCCGCCAACAGTATACTGAGAATTTTGTGTGTTCGTTTCATAAGACGCCTCCTGCGTAAGAATCTGGAATATCTGTCATCCCAATTCTTAGTGTAGGCGGCCAACGTAAAATCCACAACATGAGCATTGTAAAATTATGGAGAGAGCCATTATGCGATAAGCCTCACGGGTCGAGTAAGGAACGTGCCCCTGCCCACCCCTGCACAAAGCAGGCATATTGAATCATGGGCTACACCCACTGAATAGGTGCAGCAAGGCCACCTGCCGATCTGGCAGGTGGCCTTGCTGCAGTTGGAGAGTAATTCCCTTAGAATTTTGCCCGTCCGAACGTATTGACAATATATTCGATTATGCTACGCTGGGATTAAGGGGGCAGGTACGAGGGTGCGGGATAACAACATCCGTCCCTTGCCTGAGTATAACAGTGCAGGCCGCTGGGGTCACCGCGGAGTTGCGGAAGGCACGGTGCTCGTGCCACTTCCTTGCTCAGACCGCTTTTTGAGCCCCAAATCTCCATCTGAATACTCATCAAAGATGGAAGTGATTTCATCGTCAACCCGAAAAACGGTCAACGACGCATAGCGCAGACTATTTCTCCAATCCTTTCTGCGAAAGGTTTGCTTGAGATCTTCAAAAGCTTGCTCGCAATTCAAAATGATTATAATGTGTGCCTTTAATGCGTATGTGTTAGCAAGTAGGTTTAAGATTATGTCGGAGGCAAGTACATCTTGCCCTTTGAAGTACTGAAAATTCCACGATTCACCACCGTCTTTTGTGCCCAGATTATAGCGCACACACTCATAATCCCTTTCACCGCTGGTGTTGTTTTTCGGCCTAACAGGCGCACAAGTCGAAAGCCCTCTTATATCACCGTCTATATCAAAAGTATCTCGCACAAAACAGGTAAGGCGTGAACCATAATAAATTAACTGCCAATCTCCAACCAGTTCAATCAAATTCCGAGTGTCTTTTATATACCGAGCCAAATCAATATTCAATCCAAGTCTATACGCAACTCTATTCCATTCTGGTTTTGATTTCACGTTGTCAGTCCTCAGAAAACGAGAAAATAGGCTGGAAGATAGTTCGTACTTGGTTGCAATATCTACCTGCGAGACTCTCGGATTTTGTTGTAGGAACAAATTAATTACATCTTTTACTAACTGAGCATCTTTGGGAAAATTGTTCTGGTCTCCAGTGGCCTCTACCATAAAGTTATAGTCATCTTCAAATTTTTCCAATTCTTTTGACATCTTTGCATCTTCACCCATATACAAACCTCCGGATTTGTTTGATTAATAGTACCATAAGAGCAAAGAAAAGTCAATGCAAGATAAGCGAAAAGACGTTTGCTAGAAGCTATTGCATTAACATTTTGAGTCTAATGATTTGTTTTTTTATATTTATATATTGACTTTTGTCGCCACCTATGTTATTTTGGAAGAGAAGACAGATGGTCTTCGAGTCATCTCACTGAAATGACAACAAAATACGGATTGGCTCATTCGAAATTTACGCCTGTGGAGATGTCATTATCGATAAAGCAGGAAGGTTGAAAGAAAGACCACGGCCAATAAAAAGCACCTCCCGCTTGCCGGCGGGAGGTGCAGGATACAAGACAGCGAGAAGCCATCAAGTACCAGTGCAAGGCTATTTTATCATGGCTTCTCGGAAAAATCAATTAGAAAAGGAGACGCCATGAATTCCATTTTACTCGATCGCCGGGACTCGGCGAAATACTTAGGGATCTCAGTTTCGAATCTTGACCGCCTTCGCGCAGCAGGGGAACTTCCTGCTGTCCAATACCGGCGCAAGGGAAACGTCCGTTATCGCGAGGAGGACTTGAGAAAATTTATTGAGCAGCGGGTTGATAACGTGGATCGCGGCAGAGCGGATTTTCATCCCAGCTTTCGCGGTGGCAACGGAAAGAGGGGGCGTAATTAATGCCTCGAAGGAAAGAGAAGACAGTAATCCGAAACGGGATTGAATACTATTATAAAAGCATTCGCGATGAACGTGGTAAGTATATCACTGTTTATGGCCGGACAATTGCGGAGCGCGACGAGAAAGTAAAAAAGCGGGAGGCCGAGATTCGCCTTCGTCGCAAAATTAAGGAATTCCCAACCTTCAGCGAACGTGCGACGGAGTGGCTCTCCGATAAGTCCAAGGATCTCAAACGGAACACCTATAATAATTACGAGCAAATCATCCGCACACATTTCATCCCCGTACTTGGTAATAAGCGGTTGATTGACATTACCGGTGAAGACATAAAAAAGGCTATGGCTACAGCAGAGACGCAATCTGCGTCCGTTTATCGCAAGGCTTCTATGCTAATCAAACAGATTTTTGCCGATGCTCTTACCTGTGATTTGATCCAGGTTGACCCGACGACAAAGCATACCTTTAAACGCGTAAGGCACGAAAAAGAGGATACAGGGGAGGAGTACTTAACGGATGCGCAGATTTCCAAGCTACTCGCCGCGGTCAAAGGAATTTATCCTCTGGAAACGTTCGTCAGGCTGGGGCTCTATGCAGGGCTGCGGAAGGAGGAATCCCTTGCCTTGAGATGGGATTGCGTTGATTTAAATCCCGCTGCCCCTATACTCTGCATTCGATGGACTTCCATAATATACAAAAACCAAGCGGAAATCGAAGATTCTACTAAAAGCCCCGCCGGTGCTCGTGATATACCGATTCCTCCACCATTGTTTAACCACTTAAAAGAACTTCAGAAAACTGCCAAGTCTGATTTCGTGATCTGCGGAAAAAACGGAAATCCGCTGTCTGGAACTCAATTTCGGAACATGTGGGCGAAAATTAAGCGCCGCAGTGTGGGCGATGGCAAGTACACCCGTTACGACGAACGCGGGAAGAGCGTTCATAAGGTAAAAAGGGAAGCTGGTCAGACTGCTCCCCACAATCCCGATGTACGTTACACCATTGACTTTCCCATTAAGACGCACATGCTCCGTAAAACCTATATCACGAACTTGATTTATAGTGGGGTCGATGTCCGCAAGGTAATGGGCTATGCAGGACACAAGAATCCCGATGTAACCCTCAAGATTTACGCACAAAACAAGAGTGCAGAAAAGCGTGCAGAGTCTGCAAAGCAGATCAATGAGGTTTTCCCGTCCGACCCTACCACATAACTATCCCCCGCAGGCACCATACACATACCTTAAAAGACAAAACCGACGACAAATTTCATTCGTTAAACCCGCAAGTCGTTGTAAATACAAGGTTTCTTGGCAAATAGCATCAAGAAGTACGGTCTGAAGGCCGCCCGCCGTGCGCCTCAGTTTTCCAAGCGCTAAACGTTATATTTGTGCCTTACAGTTCCGGAAGCCGTCTGGCTTCCGGAACTTTTTTGCCGCCCGCCGCGCCTGCCCTCGTTGCGTCAGCCGATGCCCGCGCCCATTCGGGGCGGCCATCGGGACGCTGCCTTGAAAGCGCCTTGCTGCATCCGCCACAGGCGGCGCTGCGGCGCTTTCCCCAGTTCTCCAAGCGCTGAGTTTATACCCTGTTTTCTACAAAGGCTCCTGCTTCGGCAGGGGCCTTTGTTTCTTTCGGAACTGAGGCATCCTCGCGGCACAGCCGCTGCGGTCGGAGGCTAAAAACGTGCCACCGGCACGTTTTCTTAACGCCCCGACAGTTCTC
>CAKTZN010000013.1 GCA_934635545.1 uncultured Oscillospiraceae bacterium
GAGGCGTGGGCCGCCTCCTTCACGCCGTACAGATAGTCGCACATCTGCTTGTCCACCACGAACGCGCCGGAGGGACAGGGGGGGATCTGGCCGCCCCGGGCGCACACGGCGCTCAGGCTCTCCGGCGCGATGCCCTTCTCCTCCAGCACCTTCTCCACCAGCGCGCGGCGGAAGTCCACCTGATCCATGATCTGGGCGAAGGGGGCAAGCTCCTGGGCGCTGTGGCGCAGCGTCTCCTGAAAGACGCACTGCTCGCCGTCAAAGACGCCCATCTTGGTGGAGGTGGAGCCGGGATTGATGACAAGGATGCGATAGCTCATTGACAGATTCTCCTTTCGTTGGCGCTTATTGGCCGGTCATGGTCTTCATGACCTGGAATTCCTCCTGGTTCAGTGTCTTCATCATGGCCAGACCCTCGTCGATGTCCAGATCGGACACCTGGTCGCTGTGGATGACGATGACCCGGTTGGTGCCGCCCTCGGCCAGCACACGCACCGCCTCATAGCCCATGCGGGTGGCGATGACGCGATCCTTGGCGGTGGGGCTGCCGCCCCGCTGGATGTGGCCCAGAATGGTCACCCGGGGATCGAGGCCCAGCTCATTCTTGATCTGTTCGCCCACCTTCATGGCGCTGACGCAGCCCTCGGCCACCACGATCATGAAGTTGGTCTTGCCCATCAGCCGGGCCTGACGGATCTTCTCGGCCACATGGGCCTCGAAGTCGTACTCCGTCTCCGGCACCAGCACCGCCGTGGCGCCCACGGCCAGACCCACATACAGCGCCAGATATCCGGCGTGGCGGCCCATGACCTCCACCACGGAGCAGCGCTCGTGGGACTGCATGGTGTCCCGCAGCTTGTCGATGCACTCCACTGCCGTGTTGGCGGCGGTATCGAAGCCGATGGTATAGTCGGTGCAGACGATGTCGTTGTCGATGGTGCCGGGGATGCCCACCACGGAGATGCCCCACTTGCTCAGATCCTGGGCGCCCCGGAAGGTGCCGTCGCCGCCGATGGCTACGATGCCGTCCAGACCCAGCAGCTTGCAGGTGTTATAGGCCTTCTCCTGGCCCTCCTTGGTGCGGAATTCGTCGCTGCGGGCGGTATACAGGATGGTGCCGCCCCGGTTGATGATGCGGCTGACGCTGGAGCTGTCCATCTGCACGAAGTCGCCGTTGATGAGGCCCTGCCAGCCCCGGCGGATGCCCACCACCTCGATGCCCCGGCTCAGGGCGCTGCGCACCACGGCGCGGATGGCGGCGTTCATGCCCGGCGCGTCGCCGCCGGAGGTCAGCACACCGATGCGTTTCACTGCGTTTTCCATAGTACATACCTCATTTAATGATAAAATTTATGTTTCCATCAATTTTACTCCAGTGTGTAGTATACCACGTTCCCGCCCGCAACACAACCGTTGAAATGGGAAAGGCGTTGTGGTAGAATAGGGAGACATCATGCGTAAGGAGGGCGGCCATGCATCCGCAGTTTGAAGAGATGACCCCCAAGTGGTTCAACCGCGCCAACTATTACAGCGGCTCCATCGGGGATTTCCGTTACAGCTTTCTCATGGACAGAAAGGAAAACCTCATCCACGCCGCCACCTATTCGGTGTACTGCTACGAGGTGGCCCGCGACGTAGAGAACCGGGATTACACCTGGGACGAGACCGGCGTGGCGGAGCTGAAGGCCTGGCTCCAGAGCCAGTACGAGGCCTTCTGCCAAAAATGACCCCGGTGCGCAGTTCGATAGCCCGCCCGGTATATAGGCAAGGTACGTTAGACGTCCGTAGGGGCGGACGACCCTGTCCGCCCTGACGGTAAACAGGCGCAGTTCGGTAGACGTCCGTAGGGGCCGATGCCCACATCGGCCCGCACGGTAAACAGGCAAGGTGCGTTAGACATCCGTAGGGGCCGATGCCCACATCGGCCCGCCCGGTAAACAGGCAAGGTGCGTTAGACATCCGTAGGGGCGGACGACCCTGTCCGCCCTGACGATAACCGCAGCATTTCCGTGCGGGCCGACAGAGTCGTCGGCCCCTACACCCCATTCCCCGTACCCGCCGCAAACGCCCCCATCCCCGACACATTCCCACCCAAAGAAAGGACTCATCATGTCACAACATTTTTGCTGCTACTCGGCGGTGTTCCCGCTGCTGCTGCGGGAGCGTGACGGCAGGCGGGAGATCCTGCTGCACCACCGGTACCACACCGGCTATATGGACGGCAAATGGGACATCGCCGCCTCCGGCCATGTGGAGGAGAACGAGACCGCCCGCCAGGCCCTGGCCCGGGAATGCCACGAGGAGCTGGGCATCCGCGTCCGTCCGGAGAACGCGGAATTTGCCCACGTCTGCCACCGGCTGGGCCAGGAGGGCGACCGCACCTATTATGACCTGTATTTCTTCGTCCACGCCTACGAGGGCACGCCCGCCATCATGGAGCCGGACAAGTGCGACGGCCTGGGCTGGTTCCCCCTGGACGCCCTGCCGGAGGATCTGATCGGCATCCGCCGCCTGCACCTTCACCAGGCGCTGGCGGGCCAGGTGTACGACGAGCTGTTCTGACCCGCAAAAAAAGACCGGTGCCACGCACCGGTCTTTTCCTTTGCCAACTCAGATCTTGATCAGCTCATATTCCCTTGTGCCCAGGCCCAGCTTCTCGCCGTGCTCCAGACAGCTCCGCCAGTCGGTGTCGGGATGGATGCGCTGGAAGTGGTCATGGGCGTGCGCATGATCCTCCGGACAGTCCGCCGCGCTGCCCCGCAGGGGCGTCTGGGCGTTCACCGCGTCGATGCAGGCCATGTCCAGCGCCACAGGATCGAAGGAGGCGAACATGCCCACGTTGGGCACGATGGCCATGTCGTTCTCGCTGTGGCAGTCGCAGTTGGGGGACACGTCGATTACCAGCGAGATGTGGAAGCAGGGACGGCCATCCACCACCGCCTTGGTGTACTCGGCGATCTTGCGGTTCAGGTTGCTGGTGGATTCATCCCAGTTGATCTGCACCGCGTTCTTGGGACACACGGCGATGCAGCGGCCGCAGCCCACGCACTTGTCGTGGTCGATGGCCGCCTTCCGGTCGGTGATCACCGGCGCGCCGTGGGCGCAGATCTTGCGGCACTGGCCGCAGCCCACGCACAGCTTCTGGTTCACATGGGGCTTGCCCGCGTTGTGCTGCTCCATCTTACCGGCCCGGCTGCCGCAGCCCATGCCGATGTTCTTCAGGCAGCCGCCGTAGCCCGCCGTCTCGTGGCCCTTGAAGTGGGTCAGGGAGATGAACACGTCCGCGTCCATAACGGCCCGGCCGATCTTGGCGTTCTTCACATATTCGCCGCCAACAACAGGCACCTCCACCTCGTCGTTGCCCTTCAGGCCGTCGGCAATGATGATCTGGCACCCGGTGGTCATGTAGTTGAAGCCGTTGACCATGGCGCTGTCCATGTGATCCAGGGCGTTCTTCCGTCCGCCCACATACAGCGTGTTGCAGTCGGTCAGGAAGGGCTTGCCGCCCCGCTCCTTCACGAAGTCCGCCACGGTCTTGGCCCAGTTGGGCCGCAGATAGGCCAGGTTGCCCGGCTCGCCGAAGTGCAGCTTGATGGCCACAAATTTTTCGTTGAAATCGATCTCGCCCATCCCCGCCGTCTTCATCAGCCGCGTCAGCTTTTGCTGCAAATTCTCATGATAATCGGCACGCAGATCGGCAAAATACACCTTAGAAGCCATAATTTTGTTGTCCTTTCTCCGTTTTTCTGAGGTTGTTCTGATCATGTCGATATAGTCTATCATATTTTGTCCCATTGTGCTATACTATATTTCTACAAATTTTCCGTAAAAAAGGAGGCCCCACCCATGCGTATCCTGTCGCTGTCCATCACGCCGGAGCTGTCCGGCCAGACGGTCAGGCGCCTGCTGCGGCAGGAGCTGGGATTGTCCTCCTCCCTGCTGAAGTCCCTCAAATGGCGGGAGAACGCCATCCTGCTGAACGGCCGCCCCGTCACCGTCCGTGCCGTGGCCCATGAGGGTGACGTGCTGACAGTGGACGTGTCCGACCCGCCTGCGGAGAATCCCGTCGTTCCGGTGGACTATCCGCTGGACATTCTGTGGGAGGACGAGGATCTGCTGATCCTCAACAAGCCCGCCGGGATCACCGTCCACTCGGCGGCGCTGACGGAGGAGACCGTCACCGTGGCGGGGGCGGTGGCCCACTATCTGGGCTGCGATACCTTCCACCCCATCAACCGGCTGGATCGGGGCGTCACCGGCGTGATGGCGGTGGCCAAAAACGGCTATATGCACCAGCGCTGCATGGCCATCCTCCACACCGACGACTTCCGCCGGGAGTACCGCGGCATCTGCGACGGCGTGCCCCAGCCGCCCGCCGGAACCGTCGATCTGCCCATCAGCCGCCAGCCGGGGTCGCTTCTCAAGCGCAGCATCGACCCGGAGGGGCTTCCCTCCCGGACAGAATACGAGGTTTTGTCCGTGTCCCATGGCCGCGCCCTGCTGCGGCTGCGGCCCATCACCGGCCGCACCCACCAGCTCCGCCTCCACATGGCGGCCATCGGCCACCCCCTCACCGGCGACTGGCTCTACGGCGCGGAGGACAAGGCCCTCATCCCCCGCCCGGCCCTCCACAGCTACGAGCTGTGGCTGCGCCACCCGCTGACGAAGGAGCTGCTCCACATCACCGCCCCCCTCCCGGAGGACATGCAGCGGTTGCTGCGGGTACGATAACCCTCCGTAGGGGCGGACGTCGGGACGTTAAAAAAACATGCCGGTGGCATGTTTTTAGTCCCGATCGCGGCAGCTATGCTGCCGCAGCATCCATCTTGTCTTTGAAGGTACCATCTTACGTCGTCAGGGCCGACAGAGTCGTCGGCCCCTACGAAGCAACCACCGATGACCTGGCGCACATCGGGCGGCCGCAAGGACCGCCCCTACAAACCGTCCACCGTATCCATTGCATTCACCCCCCCGCAAAAAAAAGACGGCTCACGCCGTCTTTTTTCATGTCTTCATGCCGCTCTCATGCCTCGGTCTGGATCACGCCCGCCGCCACCTCATAGAGGTATTGCAGGTCGTACACATCCAGCACCTTGTCGCCGTTCATGTCCAGCATCTTGCGCTGGCCCGCGGTCATCACGCCGTTGCCGGTCAGGGCGTCATAGGCGGCCTGTACGTCAAGGATGGTCGTCGCGCCGTCGCCGGTCGCATCGCCCTGCACCGCCGCGATGATCTTGATGGGGAATTCCATGGAGGGCATATCTGTGCTCCAGTAATCCCCGCTGCGGCACTCCACTATCCCGGTATAGGTGTTTCCAGCCGTCCACTGCTGGTCATAGCTATTGCCACTGCGGGCGTAAGCGGCCCAGTATTCCGACGAGATGTCCGCCAGCAGCCCTTCTTTTATTGTGCCGTCCAGAAAGACAGCTCTGACGGTCAGCGTCTGCGCCGCGCTGTTGATATTGTACCAGAAGTATTTCTTATCGGGATCCGGTTCGCCCGTTTCACTATTCCACTCATAACTATAACCGCCGTCCACGCCCTCCACCAGGATCACCGGCTGCGTGCTCAGCAGACTGATGCCGACAACACGGTTTTCCGCGGTACTGGTGCCGGTGAACCAGGCGCTCTTGGCGATGTCGCCGCCCGCCGTATAGAGCTGCACGCTCCGCGGAGGATTTATGTCAGACCGGCTGCCGACCACCGTCCACGTCAGCGGTGTCTGACTGCCGTCCACAGCGGTCGCGCTCTGAAAGACCGCCTCGGGAGCGGCCGTCAACTCTTCATCGGTCAGCGTGTAATCGCTGACCTCCATATAGACCGCCGATTCCGTCACGTTCTCAATGGTGATGGTGCCGCCGGACACGTCATAGCCCTTGCACTTTCCTCCCGACTTAAAGGTACCGCCCTTGATGCCGTACTCGGTGCCGGAAACGGTCAACGAGCCGCCTGCCATGGTCAGCTTATCCGAAGTGTTAAAGAAGGTCACGCCGGTACACCAGGAGTGGAAGCACTTGCCGGTAGAGATATCACCGGTGCTCTGATAGATGCCGTACCAGCCGCCGTCCACCGTGATATTGGGGTGGAATTCGGGCAGCGTCGCCTGCTCCACCCGCACCGTGCCGTTGCTGATGGTCAGATCGGTGCCGGAGCACTCCAGAATATTGCCCAGCACCAGCGTGCCGGAGCCCGTGATGGTCACGGCGTCCGCCCCGTCGCACAGCATGCCGTAGGCGGACTTATTCTCGCTGCCCGCGGCCAGCACAACGGTGGCCGACGTCTTGCCGAGGATGATGAATTCCCCGTCGAACCCGTTCAGCAGCAGCGTCTTTGCCGTGCTGTCATAGCTCCATCCGCTGCCGGACGCGTCCCCGTCGCAGTTGACCGGCTCGGTGCTGCCCTTCTCCCAGATGGACACGGCATAGACGCCGAAATTGTCGTAATCTCCCGCCCAGGCGGTCACCGGCAGCAGCGTGACCAGCATGATCAGCGCCAGCGCTAATCCCATCAAACGTTTTTTCATGGCATTTCCCTCACTTTACAGCACACTTTTCTCTATTATACACGTCTTTTCCCCATACGCAAGCGAAATATCACACTTTTTCCCCGCCAAACCGGCAATGCCCTCACTCCCTCAGCAGCTTCATCCGCTCCCGATAGTCCGGCAGTACGCGGGCCACCTGGGCGTAAAAGGCGGGGCTGTGGTCATGGTGGCGGATGTGGGCCAGCTCGTGGACCACCACATAGTCGATGGCCGCCTCCGGGTACTGCATGAGATACAGGGAAAAGCAGATGCCGTTCTTCCCGGAGCAGCTTCCGAACCGCGTCCGGGCGGCGGTGATCTTCACCGACGCGGGCGTCACGCCCATGATGGCCGCGTAGTGGGCCACCTTCCCCGGCAGCACCTCCCGCGCCCGCTGGCGCAGCGCCGCCATCTCCGCCTCGGTCAGGGGCGGATGGGCCGCCTGACGGGCCGCCACTCTGGCTCTGGCCTTCTCCAGCCACGCGGCGTGGCCGTCCACGAACCGCTCAATTTCCCCCTGGGACATCCGCAGCGGCGCCCGCACCAGCACCCGGCCCTCCCGGGTCACCTCCAGCGCCACCGTGCGGCGGCGTGAGCGGATGATCTCATAGTCCATGGCCCCGCCCTCCTTCCGTCTTTCCTGCCGCCCAGTATACCACAGCGCTGTACAAATTGCAAAAGGTGTGGTAGAATGGTGCGAAACATCATTCCAACGTCATTCCAAAAGGAGGGCACCGCCTATGACCACCATCTGCCGGAGGCTGCACCGGGGCGACGACCTGCTGCTGTCCATCAGGGCCATCTGCGCCGAATACCACATCGCCGCCGGCGTGGTGCTGTCCGGGGTGGGCTGTCTGACCCGCGCCGTGCTGCGGGATGCCGACGGCGTTACCGTCCGCACGGTGGACCAGCACTGCGAGATCCTGTCCCTGATGGGCACCGTCAGCCAGGAGCGCTGCCATCTGCACATCGCCCTGAGCCGTCAGGGCCTGTCCGCCTTTGGCGGCCACCTGAAGGAGGGCTGCCTCGTCAACACCACCTGTGAGCTGGTGATCGGCGTGCTGGACGGCTGGCGCTATGGCCAGGAGCAGGACGCCGAAACGGGCTATGACGAGATCACATTTGAAAGGGTTTGAACGACATGTATAATTCCACGCTGTGCTATATCGAGGATCCCCAGGGCAACTATCTGATGCTGCACCGGGTCAAGAAGAAGAACGACCTGAACCACGACAAGTGGGTGGGCGTCGGCGGCAAGTTCGAGGATGGCGAGAGCCCGGAGGAGTGCGTCCTGCGGGAGACCTGGGAGGAGACGGGCCTGACGCTGACGGACTATCAATACCGGGGTCTTGTCACCTTCGTGTCCGACCAGTGGGAGACGGAGTACATGCATGTGTTCACCGCCACCGGCTGGACGGGTGAGCTGATCGAGTGCAACGAGGGCGTGCTGGAGTGGATCCACAAGGACAAGCTGATGGCCCTGCCCCTGTGGGCGGGGGACAAGCTGTTCCTGGATCTCATCCACGAGCCGGACACCCCCTTCTTCTCCATGAAGCTCCGCTACGAGGGGGAACGCCTGGCCTACGCGGCCCTGAACGGAAAGGAACTGACGTTGGACTGAGTCCATTTCACTTGACATCCGCCGGAAAATGGGTATAATAAAAGCAAGGGTACTACCGCAGAGCGGCTTGACCCTATCGAAGCAATCGGTTTAGATCAATATCAGAAAACCGTCACTTGGCAGAGTGGCGGTTTTTGCTTTCCTTGATGATGATGGTAACTGTGTAGTTGCCAATATGGAAAGTAATTCTCAAAGCTATCACCTCCTTTCGGAGGGATAGGATCGAAACCGCCCCGCTTCGTTTTAAGTGTAATACCCTTGCCCAAGGCCGAAGCCTTGTACGAACAATTGTAGCATAGTTGTCGAGCTTTGTCAATCATATACACGCAAAAAGCGGACTGCATGGCAGTCCGCTTTTCTTCATGGCAGTATCTCCACAGGAAAACAATATATTGAGGAGGAATAGGGCGATGGCTGCGCGGGGAGAAAACCGCGCAGCCACCAAAAGGGATTTGAGGATAGAAAGGAAAAGTAATGTGTGGAGAATTACTGTCTATAAAATACACAATGTTGCAAGATTTGTAAAGCGACATTTTTTCATGTTTCCATGAAGAAATGTCATATTTGATGGTTGCATTTGCAGCAGTCCCATGATAGAATATATGCTACTATTTTGGGAAAGAAAGGAAGATGGACTCGCATGGACGGCAAAAAGCTGGAGGCGCTGGCCGCGGCGGTGGAGCTGGGCAGCTTCACCCGCGCGGCGGAGCAGCTTGGCTATACCCAGTCGGGCCTGACCCACATGATGAACAGCCTGGAGCGGGAGATCGGCTTTTCCGTCCTGGTGCGTGACCGCCGCGGCGTGCGGCTGACCCCGGCGGGCCAGCGGATCATGCCCATCGTGCAGCAGTGTCTGGCGGCCAACCGGGCCCTGGAGCGGGAGATCGCCATGATCAGCGCCCGCCAGGAGGAGACCATCCGGGTGGCCTCCTACGCCAGCATCGCCATGCACTGGCTGCCGGAGCTGATCGAGCAGTTCCGCCGCCAGCACAGCGGCGTCAGCGTGGATGTGCAGATGGGCTCGGTGGAGGAGGTATATCGCTGGGTGCGTGAGGGCAAGGTAGATATGGCCTTCGCCAGCCGTCAGGAGAGCAGTACCCTGGACTGGACGCCCCTGAAGCCCGACCCCCTGCTGGTGATCCTGCCCCGGGATTTCGACACCGGCGGCGGCGACAGTCTGGACGTGCGGCGGCTGGAGGGCCAGGAGTTCCTGATGCCCTCCCTGGGGTTCCACCTGGACATCATGCGGGTGCTGGAGCGCTGCGGCGTGACGCCGGTGATCCGGGACACCCAGGTCAGCGACACGGTGATTATCTCCATGGTGGAGCACGGACTGGGGGTCAGCATCCTCAGCCGCCTGGTGCTGAAGGGCCGCTCCAGCGATGTGCTGGCCCTGCCGCTGGATCCCCCCGCCGTGCGTGAGCTGGGGATCGCCACCCCGCCCCGGAAGGACATGCGCCCATTGGCGAGAAAATTCTTGCAGTTCACCGCCGAAATGGCGGAGAAATTATAAACAGGCTGTTTCGCCCTCCGGGCAAGGGCGGCCTCCGGCGGGTTACTTTTCCCAATAGCTGGAAAAGTAACCAAAAGAGCCAGAAGAAACCCATGGTTTCTTCACTTCCTTGCGCGCTATCGTGCGTATGGATTTGTAATCATGTACCGCACGTTCACGCAGAATTTCCTTTTTCGTTCTGTCATCGAATCGTCTCATCATCAGCGCCGCTGCCGCTGACTGGTGCGCCGAAAATCTTTTTGCATCCACCGTGCGGCGGGGTGAGGTCACCCCGCCCTACGCAGCGACTACCGCACCTCTCCGTAGGGGCGGACGACTCTGTCCGCCCTAACGATAGACGCAAAGATGCCTTCTCCGCACCGCATCAGCGGCAGCGGCGCAAAACGCAAGTCCATACGTCATCCGAGACGAAATCAAACGTGTCCCGCGAACGCGCGGCAGGCACTCACCATTCCGCACAAACCATAGCGCGCCCGGAAGCGAAGGAACCGGAGGTTCCTTCTGGCGCTTTTGCCTACTTTTGCCGTCGGTGCGTTAAGAAAATATGCCGGTGGCATATTTTTAGCATCCGATCTCGGCAGCTATGCTGCCGTAGCATCCACTGTGTTTACACAGTATGATTGGCAAAAGTAGGTCGCCCCGGAGGGCGAAACTCCCCAAATAAAAAATCATACACTCAGGAGACTTCCCTATGCTGAACTTCACTCCCGTGACCGCGGACGCCATGACCGTCATGCGGCCCTATTACGAAAACTGCACCTACCGCCTGTGCGAATACAGCGCCGGCGTCAAATACATGTGGCGGGGCCACCTCCACTCGGAGTACGCCTTCACCGACGGCTGTCTCATCATCCGCAACTGCATCGACGGCGTGCCCCAGTTCGACTACCCCATCCCCGGCCCGGAGGGCGACGTGGACGCCGCCCTGGCCACCATCGAGGATCACTGCCGCCGCAAGGGCGTGCGGCCCATCTTCTCCGTGGTGCCGGAGTCCGAGGCCGGGAAGCTGGCCCTCCGCTGGCCCCGGGTCACCATCACCAACGAGCGGGCCTGGAAGGACTACCTCTACCACGCCGAGGATCTGGCCCACTTCGCCGGACGCCATTACAGCGGCCAGCGCAACCACATCAACAAGTTCAACAAGGAGCACCCCGGCGCGGAATTCATCCCCCTGACAGCGGAAAACGCCGATCTTCTGGCGGCCTTCTGGGCCGATTACGACCGGGAATTCCAGAAGCAGAGCCCCGAGGCAAAGCGTGAACTGGCCCTGGCCCAGGATCTGTTCACCTATCTGGGCACCGGCATGTTCCGGGCGGGCGGCATTTTGTGGGAAGGCCGCCTGCTGGCCATCGCCCTGGCGGAGAAGTGCGGCGAGACCCTGGTGTGCCACATCGAAAAGGCCCTGTACTCCCACGCCGGGGTCTACCCCGCCATGGTGCAGAAATTCGCCGACTACTACGGCGGCGACTGCCGCTGGATCAACCGAGAGGACGACGGCCGCGACCGTGGCCTGCGCACCTCCAAGCTGCAGTACCTACCCGCGGAGCTGGGCGGCAAGCTGCGGTTCGAGGTAGGGTGCGAGCTGGACGCCCTGCGGCACATCCCGGAGCTCACCACCGAGCGCCTGACCCTCTCCCCCTTCACCGACGACGACAAGGCCGCCTATAACGCACTGTGTCTGGATGACGACCGCAACCGCTGGTGGGGCTACGACTACCGTGACGACCTAAAGGGTGAGCTGACGGAGGACTACTTCCTGGACGTGACCCGCCAGGACTTTGCAAGCCGCATCGCCATCAACTTCGCCGTCCGGCTGGAGGGCCGGTGCATCGGCGAGGTAGTGCTGTATAACGGCGACTGGCGGGGCACCATGGAGCAGGGCTGCCGCATCGCCCCGGCCTTTGCCGGACACGGCTACGGCACCGAGGCCTTCGCCGCCGTGGCGGACTGGGCGCTGTACCATCTGGGCCTGACCCGCGTGGTGGCCAAGTGCTATCAGGAGAACGCCGCGTCGGAGCGGATGCTGTCCGCCTGCATGCGCCACACCCACGACGACGAGACCTTCCGGTATTTTGAAAAGCTGGTGTGACCGCCGCATACCGTACAAATCCGTAGGGGCGGGGTCGGGGCGTTAAAAAAACATGCCGGTGGCATGTTTTTAGCCTCCGATCGCGGCGGCTATGCCGCCGCAGCATCCATCTTGTCTTTGAAGGTATCATCTTATGCCGACGGGCCGATGTGGGCATCGGCCCCTACGCAGCGACCATCGACGACCATTTCGTAGGGGGCGATGCCCACATCGCCCCGCCGGTTATCGCACCGCACCATCGTATACCATCCGTAGGGGCGGACGACCCTGTCCGCCCGCACGAATTACGATGGCATTTCCGGCGAACGACGGGCCGACAGAGTCGTCGGCCCCTACAACCGTTTGTCGCACCCCGAAGGCGCAATCGCATAAAAAAGAAGGACATCCGCCGGATGTCCTTCTTTTTTATCAAACAACTTACATGCCCTTGATGATGTCCACGATCTCGGCGCCGATGCGCTTCTGCGCCTCGACGGTAGCAGCGCCGATGTGGGGCGTGCAGGAAACCATGGGATGGCTGTACAGCGCCTTGTTGGTGGCGGGCTCGTCGGCGTACACGTCCAGACCGGCGGCGCGCACCTTGCCGGACTCCAGAGCGGCCAGCAGAGCGGCCTCGTCCACGTTGGTGCCGCGGGAGGTGTTGATGACCACCACGCCGTCCTTCATCTTGGCGATGTTCTCGGCGCTGATCAGGGCGCCGCCGTCCACGGCGGGAGCATGCACGGAGATGAAGTCAGACTTGGCCAGCAGCTCGTCCATCTCCACATAGGGGATGCCCAACTGCTCCTCGATGCCGGGGATGTGGAAGATATCGAAGGCGATGACATCCATGCCGATGGCCTTGGCCATCACGCCCAGATGCTGGCCGATGCGGCCGAAGCCCACGATGCCCAGGGTCTTGCCCTGCAGCTCGATGCCCTTGCCGTAGGCCTTCTTCTCCCACTGGTCGTTGCGCATGGTGTAACCGGCGTGGGAAATGTAGCGGGCGCAGGAGAACATGTGACCCATGGCCAGCTCGGCCACGGACTGGGAGGAAGCTCTGGGGGTGTTCTTCACGGCGATGCCGTTCTCCTCAGCGTACTTCACGTCGATGTTGTCCACGCCCACGCCGCCGCGGATGATCAGCTTCAGCTTGCTGCCCTTGGCCTCGTCGATGTGGTTGGCGCGGACCTTGGTCTTGGAGCGGACCACGACCACGTCGAAGTCACGCAGGGCCTTGCCCAACTGATCGGGCTCATAGAACTGCTCGACGACCTCGTGGCCCATCTCGCGGAGCTGCGCCATCGCGGTCTTATCCATACCGTCAGTAACCAGAATACGCATGGTAATTATCTCCTTATTATATGATGTGTTGTTGTGGAATGTCTCTTGTAACATCCCGTAGGGGCGGACGACGAGCGCTGTGGAACGAGCGCCCTTGTGGTATCCGCCCTGACGATAGTCGCATTGTTTCCGATAGGGGCGGACAGAGTCGTCCGCCCCTACGAATCGCTCTTACTTGTGCTCCGCCTCGAACTTGGTCAGGAACTCCACCAGCGCCTGAGCGCCCTCGATGGGCATGGCGTTGTACACGCTGGCGCGCAGGCCGCCCACGGACTTGTGGCCCTTCAGGTTGTCGAAACCGGCCTCCTTGGAGGCGGCGACGACGGCGGCGTCCAGATCCTTGTCGCCGGTGACGAAGGGGATATTCATCAGGCTGCGATCCTCGGGCACCACAGCGCCCTTGAACAGCTTGGAGCTGTCCAGGAAGTCATAGATGACCTTGGCCTTGGCGATGTTGCGCTTGTGCATCTCCTCCAGGCCGCCGATGCTCAGCAGATACTTGAACACCTTGCCGCAGCAGTAGATGGCCCAGCAGTTGGGGGTGTTGTACATGCTGTCGTTGTCGGCATGGGTCTTATACTTCATGTAGATGGGGGTCTTGGGATCCAGATCGTCGCGGATCAGATCCTCGCGGATGATGACCACGGCCATACCGGCGGGGCCCACGTTCTTCTGGACACCGGCCCAGATCAGGCCGTAGTCGGCCACGTTGCAGGGCTTGGACAGGAACATGGAGGACTGGTCGGACACCAGAACGTGACCCTTGGTGTTGGGCAACTTGTTCCAGGTGGTGCCGTTGATGGTCTCATTCTCGCAGATGTAGACATAGTCGGCATCCTCGGGAATGTCCAGATCAGAGCAGTCGGGGATGTAGGAGAAGTTCTTGTCGGCGGAGGAGGCAACGATCTGCACCTCGCCGTACTTCTTGGCCTCGGCAATGGCCTTCTTGGACCACGCGCCGGTCTCCACATAGCAGGCCTTGCCGTTCTTCATCAGGTTCATGGCCACCATGGCGAACTGCAGCGTGCCGCCGCCCTGGATGAACAGGACCTTGTAGTTATCGGGGATGTTCATCAGCTTGCGCAGGTCGGCCTCGGCCTCGTCGGCGATCTGCTGGAACACCTTGGAACGGTGGCTCATCTCCATGACGCACATGCCGCTGCCGCGGTAGTTCATCATCTCGTCGCGGATCTCCTCCAGCACGCTCTCCGGCATCATGGCGGGGCCGGCGGAGAAGTTGAATGTACGACCGTATTTCATTTCGTTTTCCTCCTCAATTTTTCAATAAGTAGGGCTTACAAATTTTGCTCGTACCCATAGTATACGGCATAATTCCGAGAGAATCAACCGGGAAAATCAAAAATCTGCAAAATTTGTATGGCTTGCTGACAAAATGTCAGTTTTCCTCGTACAAACCGACCACGGCGCGCGATTGACAACGGATAAAGGGGGTGTTAAAATGTCGGAAGCTGACACAAACCCCCCGCCCGGTATACGACGGGCCGATGTGGGCATCGGCCCCTACGCAGCGACCATCGACAACCATTTCGTAGGGGGCGATGCCCACATCGCCCCGCACGAATTACGATGGCATTTCCGGCGAACGACGGGCCGACAGAGTCGTCGGCCCCTACGCAGCGACCATCGACAACCATTTCGTAGGGGCGGACGACCCTGTCCGCCCGCCGATAAACGCAGGCACCACCGATACCGCGCCGTGTCGCCCGCACAACAAACAATATCGCCGCACCGGGCGACCGCAAGGGCCGCCCCCTACAACCACCGGCACCCCACCGACACCCCCTACCCCGACACAAAGGAGCACACCATGGAACGCGTCAAAGGCTTTTTTCAACATATCTCCCTGTATATCATCGCCCTGGCCAAATGGCTGTGCATCGGCGGCGGCGTGGGCCTCATCGGCGGCGTGGTGGGCGCGGCCTTCCACATCGGCGTGGAACGCTCCACCGAGCTGCGGCTCATGCACCCGTGGATCATCTGGCTGCTGCCGGTGGGCGGCGTGGTGATCGTGGGGCTGTACCGCCTGGCCCACATGGAGGGCCGCGGCACCAACAACATCATCGAATCCGTCCACTTCGGCAAGGATGTACCTATATTATTGGTGCCCCTCATCTTCCTCTCCACCTGCATCACCCACCTGCTGGGCGGCTCGGCAGGCCGCGAAGGCGCGGCGCTGCAGATCGGCGGCGGCATCGGCTACCGCACCGGCAGGGCCCTGCACCTGGGGGAGAAGGACCTGCCCCTGGCCACGCTGTGCGGCATGAGCGCCGTGTTCGCCGCGCTGTTCGGCACACCGCTGACGGCCACCGTCTTCGCCCTGGAGGTCATCAGCGTGGGCGTCCTCTACTACGCGGGGCTGATCCCCTGCCTGATGTCCGCCTCGGTGGCATATCTTATCGCCTCCCTTTTCGGCGTGTCCCCCACCCGGTTCACGGTGGCGCTGCCGCCCCTGGACGTGTGGACGGTGTTTCTGGTGATTTTGCTGGCCATCGGCTGCGCGCTGGTGTCCATCCTGTTCGTGCGGGGCATGCACTGGGTGGAGCACATGGCGGCAAAGCTGGTGAAGAACCCCTATCTCCGGGCGGCGGCAGGCGGCGCGGCCATCATCGGCCTGACGCTGCTGCTGGGCCGGGACTACAACGGCGCAGGCATGGACATCATCGCCCGCGCGGTGGAGCAGGGACAGGCCGCGCCCTGGGCATGGCTGCTGAAGATCCTGTTCACCGCCATCACCATCGGCTGCGGCTTCAAGGGCGGCGAGGTGGTTCCCTCCTTCTTCGTGGGAGCCACCTTCGGCTGCGTGGCGGCCCAGGCGCTGGGCTTACCGGCGGGCTTCGGCGCCGCCATCGGCCTGATCGCCGTGTTCTGCGGCGCGGTGAACTGCCCCATCGCCTCGGTACTGCTGAGCCTGGAGCTGTTCGGCGGCACCGACGGGGTGCTGTACTTCGCCTTTGCCTGCGCCATCAGCTATCTCCTCAGCGGCTACTGCGGGCTGTACAGCAGCCAGACCATCCTCTACTCCAAGCTGCGGGCGGAGTTCATCAACGTCCACGCCAAGGAGTGACCCCTCCGTTTTTATGCACCGATAAAGCGCCTTTATGTACCCGATGACACCCCTTTATGTACCGGAAGGCACCGCAAAAAGCCGCCATATGGCGGCTTTTTTTCAACAAAATCTTGCCATATCCGGCAGGGTGTGGTATGCTGTAAAATTGTATAGGTATGGAAAGGAGGCGTGCCCATGGCGCTGACAGACAAGCGGCTCTTTCTGCTGGATATGGACGGCACCCTCTATCTGGATGACCAGCTTTTCGACAAGGTGCCGGAGTTTCTCTCCTTCATCCGCCAGCAGGGCGGGCGGTACCTGTTTCTCACCAACAACTCCTCCCGTGGCGTAGAGGGCTACATCGCCAAAATGCGCCGCCTGGGCATCGGGACCGGGCCGGAGGACTATCTCACCTCCGCCGACGCGGCGGAGCACACACTGCTGACGGAGTTTCCGGGCCAGCGGTGCTACGTCTCCGGCACCGCGTCGCTGAAGGCGCAGCTCACCGGTGCGGGCATCGACGTGGCGGACACCCTGTCCGACGACATCACGGTGCTCCTCAGCGGGTTTGACACGGAGCTGACCTTTCAGAAGCTGGAGGATAGCTGCATCCTGCTGAACCGGGGCGTCACATGGCTGGCCACCAACCCCGACTGGGTGTGCCCCACCTGGTACGGCTCGGTGCCGGACTGCGGCAGCGTGTGCCAGATGCTGGAGCGGGCCACCGGGAAAACGCCCCGCTTTCTGGGAAAGCCCAAACCGGAGATGGTGCGTCTGGCCCTGGGCCGGACGGGCTTTCCGCCGGAGCAGGCCGTCATCATCGGCGACCGGCTGTATACCGACGTGGCCTGCGGCGTCAACGCCGGGATCGACAGTATCTTCGTCCTCAGCGGCGAGGGCGTCATGGGCGACATCGTGAAATACCGGGTCAACCCCACATGGATCTATCAAGACATCGCAAAGCTATACCATGACTTGAAGGAGAACCGAATATGAAGCTGAACTACAAACGCACCATCCTGGTGGGCTTTGCCTTTTTCCTGATCTGCGCCTTCTGGCAGGCCTATGACAACACCATTCCCCTGATCCTGACCAACAAGTTCGGCATGAGCCAGAC
>CAKTZN010000014.1 GCA_934635545.1 uncultured Oscillospiraceae bacterium
TTGCCGGTGCCGGACAGGCCGAAGAAGATGGCGGTGTTCTCGCCGTTCATGTCGGTGTTGGCGGAGCAGTGCATGGAAGCGATGCCCTTGAGCGGCAGATAGTAGTTCATCATGGAGAACATGCCCTTCTTCATCTCGCCGCCGTACCAGGTGTTGATGATGACCTGCTCACGGGAGGTGATGTTGAAGGCCACGCAGGTCTCGGAGTTCAGGCCCAGGGCCTGGAAGTCCTCCACCTTGGCCTTGGAGGCGTTGTACACCACGAAGTCAGGCTCGAAGCTTGCCAGCTCCTCGGCGGTGGGCTTGATGAACATATTCTCCACGAAGTGGGCCTGCCATGCCACCTCCATGATGAAGCGGACGGCCATGCGGGTGTCCTTGTTGGCGCCGCAGAAGGCGTCCACCACGAACAGGCGCTTATTGCACAGCTCGTTGACGGCGATGGCCTTCACCTTGGCCCACACATCCTCGCTCATGGGATGGTTGTCGTTCTTATAGCCCTCCGTGGTCCACCACACGGTGTCCTTGGAATTCTCGTCCATGACGATGTACTTGTCCTTGGGAGAGCGGCCGGTGTAGATGCCGGTCATGACGTTCACGGCGTCCAGCTCGGTGACCTGACCTACCTCATAGCCGGTCAGCTCCTTCTTGGTCTCCTCGGCAAACAGGGTCTCATAGGAGGGGTTATAGACGATTTCACTTACGCCGGTAATGCCATACTTCTTCAGATCGATCATGGTAGATACTCCTTTTCACATATATTATGAACTGTTTTTACTTGTATGGAATGTCCCCCACATTTAGGGTCACCGTTATTATACCACAGCTTTTCCCGATATGCTATTGTTCAAACCGTATAAAAATCTCACAATGCTTTAGGCAACCTAACAAAAAGTCAGGGTCGAAGGCATTCGCTTTTCAGCTTATCCGTAAAAATGCAGCACCGCCTCCAGCACGCCGCCGCCCACGGCCAGCGCCTTGTCCGAAGCGGTATAGCAGTATTCCTCCTTACACCGGGGATCCACGTCGCCGGACTTCATCCCCTTGAAAACCGGCGTGCCGTCCGCCAGAAGGCCCCGCAGCACGCCGTCGATGGTGCAGACCATGGGCTTTCCGTTCACCTGGCCCGCCACGTCGCCGGACTTCACCTGGGCGCCGATATCCAGCACCGTGTGGAAAATGCCGTCGTCCGGCGCCCGCAGCACCCGCTCACCGGCGTAGCCGCCGATGAGGCCGGGAATGTTGGTGTTGGACAGGGCGCTGCCCTGGTAGATCACCCGGCCCAAAGTGTGGCCCCGCATGGTCTCCACCACCGCGTGGCAGTCCTCCCCCGCCGTAAAGCCAGGGCCGATGCCCACCACGATGGGCGCGTCCGTGATCCTCGTCCCCAGGTTCCGCTTGGCCAGGATGGCGTCCACCAGCGCGTCGGGCCGCAGCGCCGTTCGACAGGCACAGTCCGGATCGGCCAGCACCGGGATATCCCCCCGCGCCGCGATCTCTTCCGCCGCCGTTTGCTCCGCCGCGTAAACGGCGCGGATACCCTCCACCTCCGTCTCGCCGTGGACGATGGCCTGGGAAAAGCAGACCGTGCGGCGGATGGCCGTGGGCTTGGGCAGATCCGTCATGATCACCTGTATCCGGGCCCGGTAAAGCCGCAGAGCGATGCCGGTGGCGATATCCCCCGCTCCTCTGATCAACACGCGCATAGGCGCACCTCCCTGTCGTTTCTTTTTCTTGAGAATAACACTTCCCGCCGGGATAGTCAATCACGACCTTGACGGCAGGCCCTCCGGCTGGTACAATATTCTCATGAAAGAATTACGCTACAATTTATCCTGCCGCCTGTTCACCGATGCCAAGTGCTTCGGCCCCGGCGTTGCCCAACTGCTGCACCGTGTGGAGCGGCTTCATTCCCTGCGCGCCGCCGCGCTGGAGATGGAGATGGCCTATTCCAAGGCGTGGACCGTCATCAAGAACGCGGAAAACGCCCTGGGCTTCAAGCTGCTGGACTCCACCGCCGGCGGAAAGCACGGCGGCGGCGCCACCCTGACACCGGAGGGCAAGGCCCTGCTGACGGCCTATGACCAGTTCTGTCAGGAGCTGCGCGACTGCGGCGACAGGCTGTTCGCCGAAAAATTCGCCCCGTTTATGGACAAATGACCCCATAAAAAGATGGCCTGCTTAAAAAAGCAGGCCATCTTTTTATCTTGTCTTGAGCCACTCCATCACCTGAAGCAGTGAGTCGAACACACCCGTGGCCATTCGCAGCGTCTCATCGCCGGGCCGGGCCACATCCGGCACGCAGGCCACCGGGATCCCCGCCGCCACGGCGGCACGCACACCGGCGTCGCTGTCCTCCAGCACCAGCGAATCCTCCGCCGCGGCGCCTGTCTTTTCAAGGGCCTTCAGGAAGATATCCGGCGCGGGCTTGCCGCTTTTTACCTCCGGGCCGAAGGTGAAGAAGTCAAAATACCCGGTAACGCCGTTCTGATCCAGGATCGTCCTGGCTCTGGATTCGATGCTGGAGCTTGCCAGCGAGATCAGGCAGCCCCGCTCCTTCAGCCAGGCCAGCAGCTCCCGTGCGCCGGTTTTCAGCGGGATGCCCCGGCGGACGTATTCCGCCTCCCATTCCTCGTATCGGCGGATGCCCTCCTCCACCGTGATGGGCAGGGCGTACTCCTGGATGAAGTCCGTCATATTCCGCAGGATCGTCCGGCCGCTGTACTTCTCGGCATAGTGGGCCAGGGTAAAATCGTGGCCGTAATACCGCAGGATATCCCGGTCAACGTGATAGGCGACGGTCTCGCTGTCGATCAACAGGCCGTCCAGATCAAAAATCGCAGAACGCAGCATGGTTACCTCTTCCTTTTACAGCATGTATCACAGCTACCGCCGCAGCCGCCGCGGCAGCAATCGGACTTTCCCTGCTTCCGGTAGACCCGGATCGCGGCTGCCACAGCGGCAGCCAGCGCCAGCAGCACCAGTATCGTGGCCAGATTCATCAGGCCACCCCCGCCAACAGCAGCACCGTCCGCGTCAGGCAGGCGCAGACCCATGCGATACCGCACTGCATCGCCACCATGCCCAGCGCCCATCTGCCGCCCAGCTCACGGCGCACCGAGGCGATGGCCGCCACGCAGGGCGTATACAGCAGGCAGAACACCAGCAGCGGTACGGCAGTCCCCACCGTCAGCAGCGAGGTGATGCCGTCGCCCACCAGCACCATCAGGGTGGAGACCACGCTCTCCTTGGCGATGAAGCCGGTGATCAGCGCCGTGGAGATGCGCCAGTCGCCAAAGCCCAGGGGCTTGAAGATAGGCGCGATATAGCTGGCCACCAGCGCCAGGATGCTGTTCTGGGAATCCTGAACGATCTGGAGCCGCAGGTCGAAGGTCTGCAAAAACCAGATGACGATGGTGGCCAGGAAGATCACCGTAAAGGCCCGCTGCAGGAAGTCCTTGGCCTTATCCCACAGCAGTTGCCCCACGTTCTTCAAGCCCGGCATGCGGTAATTGGGCAGCTCCATAACGAAGGGCACCGCCTCGCCCCGGAACAGGGTGCTTTTGAAGATCAGCGCCACCAGGATCCCGATGACGATGCCCAGGAAATAGAGCCCCACCATCACAAGGCCGCCCCGTCCGGGGAAAAAGGCGGCGGTAAAGAAACCGTAGATGGGCAGCTTGGCCGAGCAGCTCATAAAGGGCGTCAGCAGAATGGTCATCTTCCGGTCACGCTCCGACGGCAGGGTACGGCTGGCCATGACGCCGGGCACCGTGCAGCCGAAGCCGATCAGCATGGGCACGATGCTGCGGCCGGACAGGCCGATCTTCCGCAGCAGCTTGTCCATGACGAAGGCCACGCGGGCCATGTAGCCGGTGTCCTCCAGAAGGGACAGAAAGAAGAACAGCGTCACGATGATGGGCAGGAAGCTCAGCACGCTGCCCACGCCGGTAAACACGCCGTCCACCACCAGCGAGCGCACCGCGTCGTTCACCTCCCAGGAGATCAGTGCGCTGTTCACCAGCTCCGTCAGCCGCGCGATGCCCTCCTCCAGCAGCTCCTGCAGCCATGCGCCGATGACGTTGAAGGTCAGGAAGAACACCAGCCCCATAATGCCAATAAAGGCCGGGATGGCGGTATATTTTCCCGTCAGAAAGCGGTCGATCTTCTGGCTGCGGAGGTGCTCACGGCTCTCGTGTGGCTTCACCACCGTGGCGTCCACCAGCTCCTGAATGAAGGAAAACCGCATGTCCGCGATGGCGGCAGAGCGGTCAAGTCCCCGCTCCGTCTCCATCTGCAGGATGATATGCTCCAGCATCTCCCGCTCGTTCTGATCCAGCGCCAGCGCCTCCAGCACACGGTGGTCGCCCTCCACCAGCTTGGTGGCGGCGAAGCGGACGGGGATGCCCGCCGCCTCGGCATGGTCGGCGATCAGGTGCATGATGGCGTGCAGGCACCGGTGCACCGCACCGCCGTGGTCGTTCATGCCGCAGAAATCGGTGCGGCCCGGCTTCTCCTGATACTTGGCCACATGCACCGCGTGGCGCACCAGCTCGTCCACGCCCTCGTTCCTGGCGGCGGAAATGGGCACCACCGGGATGCCCAGCATGGCCTCCATCTCGTTGATGCGGATGGAGCCGCCGTTGCCCCGCACCTCGTCCATCATGTTCAGCGCCAGCACCATAGGCACATCCAGCTCCAGAAGCTGCATGGTCAGATAGAGGTTCCGCTCGATGTTGGTGGCGTCCACGATGTTGATGATACCGGTGGGCTTTTCATTGATGATAAATTGCCGGGTGACGATCTCCTCGCTGGTATAGGGGGACATGGAATAGATGCCCGGCAGGTCGGTGATCTCGGTGTTGGGGTATTCCCGGATGGCGCCGCTCTTGCGATCCACCGTCACGCCGGGGAAGTTGCCCACATGCTGGTTGGCGCCGGTCAGTTGATTGAACAGCGTGGTCTTGCCGCAGTTCTGGTTGCCCGCCAGGGCGAAGGTCAGTGTGGTCTCCTCCGGCAGGGGGTGTTCCCCCGCCTTGATGTGGAACCGTCCCCCCTCGCCCAGGCCGGGATGCTCACAGTCCGGGCAGCTCTCCGCCGCCGGAGCGGCCACCTGACGGACGGCCCTGACCGGCGTGATGTCGATCTTCGCGGCGTCTGCCAGCCGCAGCGTCAGCTCATAGCCGTGGATCCGCAGCTCCATGGGGTCGCCCATGGGCGCGAATTTCACCAGTGTCACCTCCGCGCCGGGGATCAGGCCCATGTCCAGAAAATGCTGGCGCAGGGCGCCCTCTCCGCCCACCGCCGTGATCCGGGCAGACTGGCCGGTCTCCAACTGCGCCAGTGTATGTATGTTCTCTTGTACTCCCATGCATGAATATCCTTTCTTTGCGCTTTCCCTGTGCTTGTCCATTGTCACCCTAGAGTTTAGCGTAATCCCGCCGTGCCGTCAAGCCGCGGCAGGGGAAAAGGCGCAAAAAAGAGGAGGCCATCGGCCTCCTCTGATCCTTATGCTTCACGCGCCTCATGACGGATACGGTGGCGGTGCATGTAGCGGTAGTCCATCTTCATGATGTTGCGGACAAAGGGCACCATCAGCACGGAGTCAGAGGCGATCCAGGCGCAGGGATCGGCGGCGCACAGGGCATAGAAGGCCAGCGGGCCCGCCTGGGCGCTGACGGCGCCTCCGGCAAAGAGGGGCGGCAGCAGCAGGCTCACCACGATGCGGGCCACCAGCTCCGCCGCGCCGGCGCCCAGGACAAACGAGGATTTCCCGATACCCTGCACACAGTTGCGTATGGTGAAGATGAAGCCCAGGAAGGGGAACATGGCAAAGTCCACATACAGGAAGGTATTGCCGTAGCGGATGGTCTCCTCCGTCACCTTGTCGGCGCTGAGGAACACATGGAGATAAAAGCCGCCGCGGGTCAGCAGCAGCCCGATGCCCACGGCAGCGGCCACCAGGACTGCCATCATCACCAGGGCCTGAAGCGTACCCTTTTTGATGCGGTCCGTCCTGCCCGCGCCCAGATTCTGGGCGGTGAAGCTGGTCATGGCCGCGCCCAGGCCGTTCATGGGGGTGGCCACCAGGTTGGACAGCTTGTTGGCCGCGCCGAAGCCGTTCTGGGCCGCGCTGGAGACCATCACGCCCTCCAGCATGTCGAACTGCACCACCACGCTCTGCATCACGATGATGCCCACCGCCAGCACAGAGAACTGCAGGCCCAGAGGGATGCCCTGGGTCACATGGCGGCGGATATCCCACCAGGTGATGCGCCGCCAGTCGCTCCGCAGGGGCCGGATGTCGGGATAGTGGGCAAAGGCGTAGATAAAGCAGCCCACGGTGCTGATCAACTGGGCCGACACGGTGGCAATGGCCGCCCCCGTCACGCCCCAGCGGAACACGATGATGAACAGCAGATCCAGACCCACGTTCAGCACCGTGGAGAACAGCAGAAACAGCAGCGGCGTCACGGAATCGCCCAGGCTGCGCAGGAACGAGCAGATGAAGTTATAGAAGAGCTGCGCGCCGATCCCGGCGAAGATCACGGCGCAGTAGGTATAGGCCGCGTGATACACCTCCGGGTTATCCGGCGTGATGTTCAGCCAGGCCAGCATGGGGTTCAGCAGCACCAGCGCCAGCGCCGTCAGCAGCACCGTCAGCGCGGCGGACAGCACGATCTGGATCACCAGTGAGCGGCGGACGCCCTCCCGGTCGTGGCAGCCCACACTGCATGAGGTGATGACGCAGAAGCCCGCACTGACGCCGAAGGCGAACTGCAAAAAGATGAACACCAGCGACGTGGTATCGTTGACGCCCGCCACCTCCTGGGCAGTCAGTGTCTGGCCCACGATGGCCGCGTCGCTGATGGAATACACCTGCTGCAAAAGATAGGACAATATGATGGGCAGAGAGAAAACCAGGATGGTCTTCCAGCATGTGCCCTGTGTCAGGTCAACCGGATGAAAGAGCGACGAAATATGCCGTTTTGCGTTTGCTTGTGCCATGATCATACTCACCTTACTTCTGCCATTTCATTTTTGCTGTGAGATTATAAGCTTACCGCATCGGAAAGTCAAGTGGTCTTTCTGTGGAAAAAGCACAAATGTAATCGTTTCTATTTGGCGTTTTCAACAAAGAAAACCGCAGCATTTCGCTGCGGCTTCCCGTATGCTATTCTTATGCTATTCCTTTACCACCGCGCAGGCGGAGACGCCGTAATACCGTAGGCAGTCCAGCACCTGCCGGTCGATCCGTTCGCCGCATACGGCCAGCGGGATGGCGGGCGGACAACTGATGGCGGCCGCGGCGGAAACACGGCCCAGGCATTGCGCGATCGGCAGCGTCTCGCTCTCCGCCAGGATGGCCTGCCGCGGCGTCAGCACCGGCTGAGGATGCGGCACAGAGGGCGGCACGGCGGCGACAGGCGCTTTTTGCGGCAGGCCCAGCAGCACTGCCTCCAGCCGATGCAGGTCATCGGCGCTGTTATAGGGCGTCAACATCGGCACCACATGATCCGGATCGTAGAATTCCGGGTACAGCCCATGCTGCTCCAGTATCCCGGCCAGCTCCGTTCCGGTATAGCCGAAGAACTTGGGACAGAGGGTCAGCTTCAGGGGTTCCTCCCCCATCAGGCGGTATCCGTGGGTACATAAGCGGTCTTTTAGGGTGCTGATCTGGTACATAAACGCCGGTAATGTACCCTTAAAATCCGCCATCCGGTCGTTGGCAGCGTCCAGCGACTGCAAAATGAGGTAGGACGGACTGCTGGAGCCGAACAGGGACATGGACGCTTTGGCCTGCCGGGCCAGCAGCGCCGGCGCGGTATGGGAGATGTGCAGATACGCACCGCCGGTGATGACGCCCAGCGTCTTGTGGGCGGAATCGCAGCACATGTCCGCGCCCAGATCCATGGGGTGGCGGGACTGGGGCAGGAATTTCAGATACGCGCCGTGGGCGTTGTCCACCAGCAGCAGCACGCCCAGGTCATGGCACGCCGCCGCGATACCCCGGAGATCCAGCATATTCCCCAGGTAATCCGGGCTGGTCACATAGATCGCCGCGGGCCTCCGGGCGCTCCCCTCCAGCGTCCGGCGCACCTGCTCCGGCGTGATGGGACAGCTTACATAGCCGCTGTCCGTCTCCGGATAGAGCCACCGGACGTCGATATCCAGCAGGGCGGCGGCGTTGACGAAGGCCTTGTGGGCATTGCGGGCCGCCAGAATACAGGGCCGCTCCCCTTTTGACGCGGCGTACAGCGCCGTCAGGTGCAGCATGGTCTGGATGCACAGGGTGGAGCCGCCGGTGGAATACACCGTGTGCGCGCCGAAGAGAGCACCGGCCTGGGCCTCGCTCTCGGCAATGATGCCGTGGGCGGTGAACAGCTCGTCGGCGCCGTCGATCTCCGTAATGTCCCAGGGCTCAAAGCCCAGAAGGGGCTTTCCCTTATGGCCCGGCATGTGGAGCCGGGCGGCATCGCTGTCCCGGTAGCGGCGAACGAAGTCGCAGATGGGGGTGCTCATTGAGCGCCGCCCAGCTCACGGGCCACAGCCACCATGATGGCGCACTCCATGCGCTTGCGGAACAGCTCACAGCCCGCCTCATACACGCCGCGGACAGAGCCGGTGGCGTGGTAGGCGTTGGCGGCGCAGCCGCCGGAGCAGTACAGCCGCGCCCAGCAGTCGCGGCACTCCTCGTGGGCGTAGACGTTGCAGGAGGCGAATTCGTCCTGGATGGCGTGGTTGTCCACGCCATGCCAGATGTCGCCCAGCCGGAACTTCTCGTCGCCCACGAACTGGTGACAGGGGTACAGGTCGCCCCAGGGGGTGACGGCCATATACTCGGTGCCGGAGCCGCAGCCGGAAATGCGCTTATAGATGCAGGGGCCGCCCTTCAGATCGATCATGTAGTGGTAGAAGGTAAAGGGCTTGCCCTCCTTGTCCCGCTGCAGCATCAGCTCCGCCAGCTTCTCGTACTGCTCCATGACCACGGCCCGATCCGCCTCGGTCAAGGCGGAGGGATCGTCGGCGGCGGTCACCACAGGCTCCATGCTCAGCTCGGAGAAGCCCAGATCCAGCATGGTCTTGATATCCTCCAGGAAGTCCGGGTTGGCGTGGGTGAAGGTGCCCCGCATGTAGTAGTTTTTGCCGTCCCGGGCGGCCACCAGCTTCTGGAACTTGGGAACGATCTTCTCCCAGCTTCCGTTACCGGCGTAGTCCACGCGATAGCGGTCATGAACCTCCTTGCGGCCATCCAGACTCAGCACCACGTTGCTCATCTCCCGGTTGGCGAAGTCGATGACATCATCGTCGATCAGCACGCCGTTGGTGGTCAGTGTAAAGCGGAAATGCTTGTTATGCTGCTTCTCAATGGAGCGGGCATAGGCCACCAACTGCTTCACCACGTCGAAGTTCATCAGCGGCTCACCGCCGAAGAAGTCCACCTCCAGATTGTGGCGGGAGCCGGAATTCTCAATCAGGAAATCCAGCGCCCGCTTGCCCACCTCGTAGCTCATCAGGGCGCGGTCGCCGTGGTACTTGCCCTGGCTGGCGAAGCAGTAGGAGCAGTTGAGGTTGCAGGTGTGGGCGATGTGCAGGCACAAGGCCTTGATGACGCCGGAGGTACGGGCCTTCAGCTCACCCGCCATGGGCTGGAAGGTGTCCGGAGCAAACAGCTTGCCCGCCGCCTTTAGCTGTGCGATCTGGTCATAGCACTCGCCCACCTCCTCTGCCGTCACGCCCTCGGCGGTACGGTATTTCTCGGTCAGCTCACGGATGATGGTATCGCGGCGCTCGCTCTCGAACATGGCGATGATGTCATAGGCCAGCTCGTCCACCGCGTGGACAGAGCCGGAGCAGACATCCAGCACGATGTTGTAGCCGCCCAGCTTATATTGATGGATCATATATCTTAATTCCCTTCACGGTAGTATGGGTCACGCTAAAAATGCCGCCCGTAAGGGGCGGCATCATAGTTTCAAGTACCCGTTTACTTGGTCTCCTTGTTTTCGCAGGCCTGATTGGCAATACCGCAACTGGTCTTGCAGGCAGACTGGCAGGAAGTCTGGCACTCGCCGCAGCCGCCGTTCTTGGCGCTCTCGCAAAGGTCACGAGTCTCGATGGTATTGATGTGCTTCATGATGTAATGTCCTCCCAAGTGATTATCTTATAAAGTTATATCACACCGCTGTGCGCTTGTCAATCAATGCGGCGGAATTTTCTCGTACCGCCGCCGTCAGTTTTCGTAAAAATGCTTGACAAAGGTGACGAACTGCTGGGTCTGGCCGCTCATGGGCGCGCCGCGGCGGCAGGCCACATAGAGCCTGCGCTGCGCCTCCCCCTGGGGCAGGCGGAAGGTCATGAGCCGTCCGGACCGCACCGCGTCCTCCGCCGCCTTTTCCGAGATGATGGAGATGCCCAGGCCGCCGGCCACCAGATTCTTGATGGACTCCTGGTCGTTGAGGCGGGCGGTGATGGTCAGGTCGTTCTCGTCCACGCCCATCTGCTCGAAATAGGCGGAGACGCACTTCTTGCTGCCGCTGCCCTTCTCCCGCAGCAGCATGGGCTCACGGCAGATCTCCGAGAGCGTCATGCCGCCCGCCGCCTGATAGCGGCGGAAATGGTCACTGACTGGGGTGATCAGCACCATCCGGTCGGCATAGAAGGGCGTCAGCTCCAGCGCCTCCTCCTGTACCTCCGCGCCGATGAGGCCCACGTCGAAGGCGCCGCACAGCAGGCCATCCACGATGCCCTGACTGTCGCTCTGGAACACATGGAACTGGGACGCGGGGCGGATGGCCCGGAAGGCCGGCAGGATCTCCGGCAGGATGTAGGCTGAGGGGATGGTGGACGCGCCGATGCGGATCATCTTCTCGTCCTCGTCGCTCCAGCTTCGCATGAGATTGTCCCGCAGGTTCACGATGTTGCAGGCGCACTCGTACAGTTCCTGGCCCCTTGGCGTCACCTCCACGGATTTGGTGGTGCGGATGATGAGGCTGGTCTGGAACTCCTCCTCCAACTGCCGCACATGGGTGCTGATGGTGGGCTGGGACAGGTATAATTTCTCCGCCGCCTTTGTGAAGCTTCTATACTTTACAACGGCGCAGAATGACTGTAATTGCTTCAGTTCCATGTTACCCTCCCGCAAAGCTCACGCAGGGCGGACAGGGCCGTGTCCACCTGCTGGGGCGTATTGTGCCAGCCAAAGGAAAAGCGGATGGTTCCGGTGGGGTAAGTGCCCAGCGTTCTATGGGCATTGGGCGCGCAGTGAAGGCCCACACGCACCATGATGCCGTATTCCTGGCCCAGGGCGTCGGCCACCAGGGCGGGGTCGGTATTTTCCGGCACCACGGACACCACACCTACCCGGCCAGTCATGTCCCGGCGACCCACCACCCGCAGGTTCGGGATCGACAGCGCACCGGTGAGGAACCGCTCCGTCAGCGCCAGCTCATGGGCGCTGACGGCGTCGATGGTCTCCCCTTTCAGCCAGCAGAGGGCCTCATGGAGGCCCATGATCCCCGGCAGGTTCATGGTGCCCGCCTCGAACTTATCCGGCATGAAGGACGGCATACGCTCCTCGTGGCTGACGCTGCCGGTGCCGCCGGCGATCAGCGGCTCCACCAGCGGCACCATGTCCGGCCGAAGGATAAACCCGCCTACGCCCTGGGGACCAAGCAGGCCCTTGTGGCCGGTGAAGGCCAGGGCGTCGATGTGCATGGCCTCCATGTCGATGGGCAGGACGCCCGCCGTCTGGGCGGTGTCCAGGAGGAATCTCAGGCCGTGGGCATGGCAGAAGGCCCCCACCTCTCCGGCGGGCAGCACCGTTCCGCAGACGTTGCTGGCGTGGAGCATCACCACGGCGCGGGTGTTGGGCCGCAGCAGTCCCTCCATGGCGGCGGTTTCCAGCGTGCCGTCCGGCGCGCAGGGGATGCGGTCGAAGGTGACACCCTGTGCCTGAAGCTGGGTCAGGGGCCGCATGACGGCGTTGTGCTCCATGGCGGAGACCAGCACATGGTCGCCGGGCTTCAGGAAGCCCTTCAGCAGGACGTTCAGGCTCTCGGTAATATTGCGGGTAAACACCACGTTCCGGCAATCGGGGCCGTGGAACAGCTCCGTCAGCAGTTGGCGGGTGTGCAGCACCGTCTCCTCCGCCTGATAGGCCTCGTCATAGCCGCCGCGGTTGATGTTGCAGCCGCAGTCGCTGATATAATGGTACACCGCCTCCGCCGTGCCGGGCGCTTTGGGAAAGCTGGTGCTGGCATTGTCCAGATAGATCCGCTCCACGGTCTCACCCTCCTTTTTCCTTACTATTTATTAGCTTACCACACATTTATTGGAAAAGCAAATCTTTTCAGAGGATATATCTATAATTGGTATTGGACATTCTGTCGACTATGGTGGTATGGTATGGTAAGATACTATATAAAGAGGAGAAAAATCCAACATGAATGTCAAACGCGAACGAATCCAAATCGTCATCGCCGGACTGATCATCGGCGTCATTGCCTCGCTGCTGGTCTTTTTCGGCAATCCCTCCAATATGGGCTTCTGCATCGCCTGCTTCCTGCGGGATACCGCCGGTGGTCTGGGCCTGCACCGTGCCGCCGCCGTGCAGTACATCCGTCCGGAGATCATCGGCCTGGTGCTGGGCAGCTTCATCGTGGCCCTGTGCAAGAAGGAGTTCTCTGCCAAGGGCGGCAGCGCCCCTGTCACCCGGTTTGTGCTGGGCTTCTTCGTGATGGTGGGCTGCCTGATGTTCCTGGGCTGCCCCTTCCGCATGATCCTGCGTCTGGCGGGCGGCGACCTGAACGCTCTGCTGGGCCTACTGGGCTTTGCGCTGGGCATCCTGGCCGGTGTGTTCTTCCTGAAGCGGGGCTATTCCCTGAAGCGCACCTATACCCAGACCAAGCTGGACGGCGTCATCTTCCCCGCCATCCAGGTGGTGGTGTTCATCCTGCTGGTGGCGGCGCCCGCCTTCATCTTCTTCACTGAAGCGGGCGGCGGCCCCGGCGCTAAACACGCCGCGGTGGCCATCAGCCTGATCGCCGGTCTCATCGTGGGCGCGCTGGCCCAGCGTACCCGTCTGTGCATGGTGGGCGGCATCCGTGACATCGTGCTGTTCCGCGAGCCCAAGCTGCTGATGGGCTTCGGCGCCATTCTGGTCAGTGCGCTGGTCTGCAATCTGATCCTCAACGGCGTGGGTGAGGCCACCTTCTTCCACCTGGGCTTCGAGGGCCAGCCTATCGCCCATACCGACGGGCTGTGGAACTGCCTGGGCATGCTGCTGGTGGGCTTTGGCTGCGTGCTGCTGGGCGGCTGCCCCCTGCGGCAGTTGGTCATGTCCGGCGAGGGCAACTCCGACAGCGCCGTCACCGTGCTGGGCCTGATCGTGGGCGCGGCCTTCTGCCATAACTTCGGCCTGGCCTCCAGCGCCGACGGCCCCACCGCCGCCGGTAAGATCGCCGTGCTGCTGGGCATCGCCGTGGTGGCGGTGATCGCCTGCCTGAACACCTTCAAGAAGAAATAAGGAGATACCAATATGAAAATCATCGACGCGCGGGGCCTTTCCTGCCCCGAACCCGTGGTGCTGCTGCGCAGCGCTATGGAGAGCAAGGAAAACGCCTATCAGATCATCGTGGACAACCACGCCTCCCGGGAGAACACCACCCGCTACGCCCAGCATCAGGGCTATCAGGTGGCTGTCAGTGAGCAGGACGGCGAGTGGACGCTGACCTTTACCAAGTGACGTACATTGTGACCTTTTTCTCCCACTTCGGCGCAGTGCGGTACAAGCAGCTCTGCGGTGAGCGGGGCATCTCCTGCCGCATGATGCCGGTGCCGAGAGACCTGAGCAGTAGCTGCGGCACCTGCGTCCGGTGCGAGGGGGACTATCTCCCCCCGGCCGACGCCGGACTTGAGGAGATCGAGCAGGTGTCCGCGTGGGACGGCACAGGATACACCACCGTGTATCACACGGATGAAGCGGAGGGCTGACCATGGAGACTGAAGTAAAGCTGACAAAGCTGGCCTCCTGCGCCGGATGCGGCGCGAAGGTAGGAGCGGGAACGCTGGTGCATCTGCTGGAGGGCTTCCGCACCCACAGTGACCCCCGGCTGCTGGTGGGCTTTGACAAGTCCGACGACGCCAGCGTGTACTATCTGGACGAGAATACGGCGCTGGTGCAGACCACGGATTTCTTCCCGCCCATTGTGGACGATCCCTTTCTGTACGGGCAGATCGCCGCGGCCAACGCCATCAGCGACGTATACGCCATGGGCGGTGAGCCGAAGCTGGCGCTGAACATCATGTGCATCCCCGAGGCCATGACCGCCGACACGGTGCAGGAGCTGCTGCGGGGCGGGTACGACAAGGCCTATGAGGCGGGTGTCATCATCACCGGCGGCCACACCATCCACGGGGCGGAGCCCATCTACGGCCTGGCGGTGTCCGGGTTCGTGCATCCCGGCCGCATCCTGACCAACAGCGGCGCAAAGCCCGGCGATGTGCTGATCCTGACCAAGCCGCTGGGTGTGGGCGTGCTGACCACAGCCGCCAAGGCGGGACTGGTAAGCGACGACGTGATGAAGCGCATTTACCGGCAGATGGCCACGCTGAACAAGGCGGCCCGGGACATCATGGTGAAGTACCGTGTCCATAGCTGCACCGACGTGACGGGCTTCGCCCTGCTGGGCCACAGCTTTGAGATGGCCCAGGGCAGCGGCTGCACGGTACACATCCGCGCCCAGGACGTGCCCTTCCATCCGGAGGCGTGGGATCTGGCGGACATGGGCTTCCTCCCTGCCGGGGCCTATCGGAACCGGGACTATGCCGAGGCGGGCGTCACCGTCCGCAATGGCGTCAGCCGTACCATGCAGGATCTGCTGTATGATCCCCAGACCAGCGGCGGACTGCTGATGGCGGTGGACGCCGCCGACGCGGACGCCTGCCTGCGGGAGCTGCGGGACGCCATCCCCAACGCTGCTGCCGTGGGGTATGTGACGGAGCGGGAGGAAAACTGGATCATCCTGGAGTAATAATGCGCATATAAAGAAACACCTTTCGCACAGCGAAAGGTGTTTCTTTATTGGATCGTCTTACTTGAAGAACTCGAAGCGGGGCTGCTCCTTGCTGACGTAGCCCACCTCGATCTGGATGCCGTCGCCGAAGTAGCGGTGCAGCAGATCGATCAGCTCATCGGCGGCCTTGTGAACCTCCTCCTGATTCACGTCGGAGAAGCCGTCGATGGGGAACAGGATGGCCTTGGTCTCCTCGGTGATCTTGCCCCACTCCGACTGGCGCCACGTCCAGCGGCGGGTACGGATCTCCTTGCCGGAGGCGTAGACTGCCTCGCCCGCGTCGGGAGTCTCCTCCTCGGTGCTGCCGAAGGGGATGAAGGTATCCCCCTCCCCGGCCAGGCGGACGTCCAGGCCCTCGTCGATGGTGTCCAGGTCATGGGCGCCCATGGGCAGACGGTGCTTGATGGACACGGCGTTGCCCAGATCCACGGCGGCGTTGATATGGGGGAAGCCCTTGCCCTTGGCGATGCGGGTCAGCAGCGCCTCGATGGAGCACATAAACTTATTGGGGTTGATGCCCAGGGCGGTAAAGGCAGTGCGGTAGGGCACGATGTCCTCGGTCTCCTTGGGCTTTTTACCGGTAAAATATGCCTCACAGGCGGCCACATTTTCCGCCAGCATCTGCTCCAACTCCGGGATCTCGCGGGTGTTATCCAGTCCACGGACGGCCACTGCGCCGAAGTAGGCATTGGGCAGCTTTTCAAAGAATTCTTTTGACACCTGATAGTACATGACGTCTCCTCCTATTGATACTTTATTGCTGTAAAGCAAGTATATCTTGCAAGATATAATAACACTATTTTTCAAAAAAGCAAGAGGAATTTTTAAATTTGACTTTTTTTGTGGAATTCTGAAAAATCCTCTTGATTTTTTGAGGACAGGTTACTATAATATGTTTGCATTTTGCAAGAAGCAATGTTTAGGAGGCGCGTAATGCTCTCTATTAAAAAGCAGTCTCTGGTAGATCTGGTCTATGAAAAACTGCGGGAAGCCATCATTCAGCTTCAGATCCCTCTGGGCTCGAAGCTGAACGTCAACGAGCTGCAAAGTAAAATGGGCGTTAGCTGTACGCCCCTGCGGGAGGCCATCAACCGCCTGCAGCAGGAGGGTCTGGTGGTCTATGAGACCAACGTGGGCGCCCATGTGATCTCGCTGGAGCCTCACGACGTGCTGGAGATCCAGCAGTTGGCCATGACGCTGCACTGCGCGGCCATCCGGCTGGCCATGGTCAACGGCAGTCGGGGCGTCATCGTCTCTGAGCTGCGGCAGCGGCTGGAGGAATACACCAACGCCAGAACCGAGCACGACGAGGTAATGGCGGTGAAGGAGTTCATCGGAACATACTATCACAACTGCGGCAACCGGCGGCTGGACCGGCACATGCTGGCCATTCAGGGGCAGCAGACGCTGCTGCGGTACATCTTCGCCTCCTGCATCCCCCAGCGGGCCGCAGACGTGGAGGTGTTTCACGAGATGCTGCTGGACACCATCAACGGCGACGCAGACGCCGTGTGCGACACCCTGCAGCGGTTCACCGACCGCATGACACGGGTGGTGGAAGCCGCCGTGACGGAGATGTAGCGCACCTCTCCCCCTTCAACATAATAAGGAAAAGCCTCCGGCACGTTTTCCGTGCCGGAGGCTTTCTTTATAAAATCAGTGTGTGGGGCAGGAATCAGCCGTTCTGACGCATCTTGGCGAAGCAGTCGCTGCAGTACACGGGACGGTCGGACTTGGGCTCGAAGGGAACCTTGGCCTCGCCGCCGCAGGCAGCGCAGACAGCGGTGAAATACTCGCGGGGACCACGGGCCGCGTTCTTGCGGGCGTCGCGGCAGGACTTGCAGCGCTGGGGCTCGTTCTGGAAGCCGCGCTCAGCGTAGAACTCCTGCTCACCGGCGGTGAAAACGAATTCCTTGCCACACTCTTTGCAAACTAAAGTCTTGTCTTCGTACATGATTTTACCCTCTCTTTGAGAAATATATTGCGTTCAGCCTTTGCTGATA
>CAKTZN010000015.1 GCA_934635545.1 uncultured Oscillospiraceae bacterium
CCGCCCCTACAAGGTTCTTCCGACAATTACCGCCCTATGAAGCGTTTTTTACAGTGCTCTCATGAACTCCGGCTTCAATCCCACGCCGGACAGGCCCGACTGCACCTTGTCCAGCAGCGCCTGGCGGTCACGGTTCAGGGTGCCCTTCAGCGTCAGGTAGTTGCTGGCGTGGTTCATGCGGAAGACACTGCCCTCGGAGTCGATGTGCTGCAGGAACAGCTCCGTCTCCTTCAGCACCTCCACGGGGCTGAGCAGGGTGAATTCCCCCTCCCGCACCCACTGCTCCAGGGGTGTGCCCCGCTCCACCATCAGCGTCAGCAGGCCGATGTACTCCGGCTTCATGGCGCTGAGGGCTTCCGCCGTACCGATGGCGTGCTCCCGCCACAGTTCCACGCTGCCAAGGCCTGAGATGGCCGTCACCGACAGCGCCAGGCCGCAGCGCCGGGCCTTCTGCCCCGCGGCCACGATGGCTGCGGCGCTGTGGCCCTTGCTCATCCGCTCCAGCACCGCGTCGCAGCCGGATTCCAGGCCCATGTACACCATCTGCAATCCCCGGGCACGCAGCAGGCGCAGGTCGTCCTCCGACTTTATCTGTAAGCTGGCGGGCGAGGCGTAGCAGGTGACCCGCTGGCACTCGGGAAACAGGCTGTAGATCAGGCCCAGGATCTGCACCAGGTCGTCGGTCTTCCGCATGAGGGCATCGCCATCCGCCAGAAAGACGCGCTCCACATGGCGGTACATCTGACGGGCCATCTCGAAGTCCTCGCGGATCTCCTGCATGGGACGCATGGCGAAATGCTTGTCGTCGTACATATCGCAGAAGGCGCAGCGGTTATGGCTGCACCCGTAGGTCACCTGGACGATGAGGCTGTACGCCTCGGACGGGGGACGGTAGACTTTTCCCTTATATCGCATGGTCATCACTCCTTTTTGAAGGTATTATGCCATACTTTCCGGCGTTTGAAAAGCATATTCTTTCCCCGCGGCGCATAGGCTGTGGCATATCAACAAACGAGGTGGACATCGTATGGACAACAATTTCAACCGCGTGCAGCTCTGCGGCACGGTGGACAGCGCGCCGGCGCTGAGCCATGTGAACCACGCCCTGGCCTTCTATAAATTCACGCTGGCGGTGGAGCGCCTCAGCGGCCTTGCGGACAAGCTGACGGTGATCGCCGCCCAGCCGCTTCTGGAGCGCGCCGCCATCCGGGAGGGGGACACCGTCACGGTGCGGGGGCAGCTCCGCTCCTTCAACAACAAGAGCGGCCAGGGCAGCCGCCTGGTGATCTCCGTGTTTGCCCATGTGCTGGAAAAGGGCGGGGACACGCCCTTCAACGTGATCCAGCTCTCCGGCGTGCTGTGCAAGCCGCCGATGCTGCGGCGGACGCCCCTGGGCCGGGAGATCAGCGACATCATCCTGGCGGTGAACCGCCGGTACGGCCGGGCGGACTATCTGCCCTGCATCGCCTGGGGCGCCGTGGCACAGCAGGTGGCGGCCATGACCACCGGCGACCGGCTGACCATCGAGGGCCGGGTGCAGAGCCGTACATACACGAAAACCGAAAACGGCGTCTCCACCGAGCGCACCGCCTATGAGGTGTCCATCATGCGGCCCGCCCTCCTGGAGGAGTTTCTGTTCTGACTTGACGTGTCCCCTCCCCCGCCGTATAATGGCGGGAGAAAAGGGGGGCGGCGAAGATGGATAAGTGCGAGAGCTGCGTGTTTTACAGCTACGACGAGGACTATGACGACTATATCTGCGAGATGGATCTGGACGAGGACGAGATGGTGCGGTTCCTCTCCAGCCAGAGCAGCCAATGCCCCTACTGGCGTCCGGGGGATGAGTACCTGACGGCAAGGAAGCAATAGCTGGCATGAAATCTTGCAAAAGGTTTTTGTGTAGGGGCCGATGCCCACATCGGCCCGCATTGGCTTACGAAAAATCTTCGACAAACGGCGGGGCGATGTGGGCATCGCCCCCTACGAATCACTCCCCCATAACGGCATATCAAACACACCGTCCGGCGGTTCCACATAGAATGGAACGCGGGCGGTGTCCTTATTGGGTCGCCTGCCTGTAAATCTGCTTTCTTTCAGGAGGTTTGCCATGGCAACCATTACCAACCAGGCGGCTTTGTCCTATAACGGCATCACCACCCTTTCCAACATCGCGGTGGGCGAACTGGTGGAGGTGCTGACCGCCACCAAGACCGCCGCCGACGAGACCTATACGGCGGGCAGCGTCAAGACCTTCGCCATCTCGCTGGTGAACTCCAGCGCGGCGGCTCTGACGGGACTGACCGTTACCGACACGCTGGGCAGCTATATCTTCGGCGCCAACACGCTGTATCCCCTGACCTATTCCGCGGGGTCGCTTCTGTACTATGTCAACGGCGTGCTGCAGGCCACGCCCACCATCGCCGCCGACGCACCGCTGACCGTCACCGGCATCACCGTTCCGGCAGGCGGCAGCGCCATGCTGATCTATTCCGCCGCCGTCAACGAATTCGCGCCCCTGGGCGTGGAGGACAGCATCACCAACACCGCCGCCATCACCGGCGGCGGACTGACCTCTCCCGTCACCGCCACGGAGACCATCAACGCCTCCACCGAGCCGCAGCTTGCCATCAGCAAGAGCATCTGCCCGGCCACGGTGGCGGAGAACGGCACGCTGACCTATACGCTGACGCTGCTGAACCGGGGCAACACCGCCGCGGCGGCAGGCGACGAGTTGGTGATCACCGACACGTTCGATCCCATCCTCAAGAACCTGACCGTCCGGTTCAACGGCGCGCTGTGGACCGAGGGCGTGCACTACACCTACGACGCGGCCATCGGCGCCTTTGCCACCGTGGTGGGCGCGCTGACGGTACCCGCCGCCACCTTCACCCAGGATGCCGCCACCGGCGTGTTCACGGTGGATCCCGGCACCTCTGAGCTGGTCATCACCGGCACGCTGTGACCCTCTGCCGATAAAAAGAACCGCCCGGGCAGGGCGGTTCCTTTTTTGTCAGATAAGAGTTAAGAGCGAAAAGTGAAAAGCTGAGGTGTGCCGCCGTTGGCGGCACAATCAAAAAACGGCGGGGTGGGCACACCCCGCCGCTCGTCTTTGCTGGCAACGAAATCGTAAGATTTCAGACCGGCCTCAATAGTCCACCTTCATCAGGCACAGGCCCTCCGGCGGCGCGGTGGGGCCGGCCTGCTTACGGTCGCGGCTTTCCAGAATGGTCTGCATCTGCTCCGGCGCCCAGAAGCCCCGCCCCACCTCCAGCAGGGTGCCCACCAGAATGCGCACCATGTTCTGCAAAAAGCCGTTGCCGTGGAAGGTGAAGGTGATGCGGTCCTTCCGCTGCTGGATGTCGATGGTATCCACCGTGCGGACGGCGGACTTTTTCATGCGGGGATTGCCGCAGAAGGCGGCGAAATCATGCTCGCCCGTCACATAGGCGGCGGCCTGCCGCATCCGCTCCACATCGGGGACGTAGGGCAGCACGGTCACATACCTCCGGTCGAAGATGGGCTTGACCTCCCCCACGAACACCGTATAGCGATAGGTCTTGCCCAGGGCGTTATACCGGGCGTGGAACCGGGGCGCGCAGGGCTTCACCTCCCGCACGGCGATGGCGTCGGGCAGATAGCGGTTGCAGTAGTCCCGGATCTCCTCGGGGGATTCCTTCACGTCCAGTTGGGCGTTGGCCACCATGGCGCGGGCGTGGACGCCCGCGTCGGTGCGGCCCGCGCCGATGATCTCCACCGGCTGGCCTGCCAGGCGGGTCAATACCGCCTCCAGCTTGCCCTGGATGGTCTCCCGGTCCGGCTGGCGCTCCCAGCCGAAAAATCGCGTGCCGTCATAGGCGATGGTAAATTTATAGTTCTGCATATTATTTCAGCTTCTTGATAAAGCAGCGGCGGCGCTTGTGCTGCTCGATGTCGAAATCCTTCCACTGGGACTGTACCTTCTCGTTGGTCTCCAGCATAGGGCCGGTCTCGGCCTCCTTGATGCCCAGCTTGAAGCAGCCCAGCATGGCGTGGTACAGGATCATGGCGTTGACGCCCTTCTTCTGGTAATCGGGCCGCACGGCGATCAGCAGCAGGTCGATGGTATCGTTCTTGCGGAACGCTTTCAGCAGGTCGATCCAGCCGGTGGGGAAATACTTGCCACGGCTCTTTTTCAGCGCCTCGGCAATGGAGGGTGCAGCCACGCCCATGGCCACCATATCCTCGTGCTCATCCATGATGAAGAAGGCCAGATCGGGATTCACCAGCGGGGCGAACTTGCCGCTGTAGCGCCTGATCTGCTTGTCGGTCAGCTCCACCGTGCCGTACAGCGGCGCGTAGCAGGTGTTCACCAGTTGGAAGAACCGGGGGATCAGGCCGAAGTAGTCCAGCCGGGTTCTGGGCCGGAACACGTGGAGATTGCAGCGCTTCTCCACAAACTCGGACAGCTTGCGCCACCGCTCGATGATCTTCTCATCGGTGGGCACCTGGATGAGATTTTCCACCCAGTCCACGTCCTTCACATAGCCCAGGCGGGTCAGGTGGTCGATGTAGTAGGGATGGTTATAGTAGGTGAAGAAGCAGCTCCGCCGGTCAAAGCCCTCCACCAGCATGCCCTCCCGGTCCAGGTCGGTAAAGCCCAAGGGGCCGTGCACCTCGTCGCAGCCCTTCTCCCTGGCCCAGCGCTCCACCGTGGTGAACAGGGCATTGGCCACCTGCTCGTCATCGATGAAGTCCACCTGGGTGAAGCGCATACGGTTGGTGTGCCACTTCTCGTTGGCCTTGTGGCTGAGGATGGCGCCGATGCGGCCCACCATCTCGCCGTTGCGCATGGCCATCCAGCAGCGGGCCTCGCAGTATTCAAAGGCGGGGTTTTTCTTCCTGTCCCAGTCGCTCATGTCGTCGTCAAAGGTGGCGGGCACGAACTGGGGCACGTCTTTATATAGAATGTTGGGATATTCCACAAACTGCCGCAGTTGGCCCTTTGTGGTCACTTCAATAATGGAAACCATACTTGTTCCTCCTTAACAGACACAGCTTCAGTGTACCGCAAGATTCCCCAAAAAGCAACACAAAAAGAGTGGAAACGGCGCGGCGTATGTGGTATACTTATTACTCAGAATATATTATGATATCGTCGGAGGTAGTCATATGGAGCTTTTCTGGTACAACATCAAGGAGCTGGACGCCGCGGCCTATGACGCCGCGCTGGCCATGATGGACACGGCGCGCCGCGCCCGGGTGAAGGCGCTGCCCAACGAGGATGACCGCAAGCGCAGCGCCGCCGGTGAGGTGCTGCTGCGCAATGCCGTGGCAGCGCGCCTGAGCACCACGGCGGAGAGCGCGCCTCTCCGCTGGGACGACAGCGGCAAGCCCGGCGTAGAGGGCGATCCCTTCTACGTCAGCGTCAGCCACAGCGGCCCCTATGTGGTGGTGGCCGTGGGCGAGAAGGTGCTGGGCGTGGACGTGGAGGTCATCCGCGGCGCGGAGGAGAAGTTCATGCGCCGGGCCTGTTCCGAGGCGGAGATGGCCTATATCCGCTATGGCGACGCCGGGTGCTTCCAGCGGTTCTGGGAGTGCTGGACCGCCAAGGAGGCCCTGTTCAAGCTGACGGGCAAGGGACCGCTGCTGGCACTGAGCCGTCTGGCCCTGCCGGAGGGCGTGGCGCTGGATCACATCATGCAAAACGGCTGCGCCGTCACCACGGCCATGAAGCTGTAAGGCGGGAGGAAAACATCATGTATCGGATCGGTATCGACCTGGGCGGCACCAACATCGCCGTGGGCGTGGTGGATGACCGCCACAACATCATTGCCGAGGCCAGCGTCCCCACCGGAGCCTTCCGCCCGGCGGAGGAGATGGTGGCCGACATGTGCAGCGCCGTGGAGATGGCGCTGGACAAGGCGGGGCTCATTGCCGCCGACTGCGCCAGCATCGGCATCGGCTCCCCCGGCACCTGTGACAGCGAGGCGGGCACCGTGCTGCGGGCCTATAATCTGGGCTGGTTCAACGTGCCGGTGTGCCAGATGCTCCACGACCGCTTCGGCATCCCCGTTCACCTCAGCAACGACGCCAACTGCGCCGCCCTGGCGGAGATCGTGGCTGGCGCGGCAGTGGGCCGCCGGGACATGATCCTCATCACCCTGGGCACCGGCGTGGGCGGCGGCATCATCATCGACGGCAAAATTTACGCCGGCATGCGCTCCATGGGCGCGGAGCTGGGCCATACTCTGCTGGTGCTGGAGGGTGAGCACTGCACCTGCGGCCGCGACGGCTGCTGGGAGGCATATGCCTCCGCCACCGCCCTGATCCGTCAGGGCAAGCGGGCCGGTGAGCAGCATCCCGAGTCCGCCCTCCATGGCCGGGAAGACCTGACGGCGCTGGACGTGTTCCGGGCCGCCGACGCGGGCGACGCGGCGGCACAGGCGCTCATCGACCGGTGGTGCGTCTATGTGGCGGCGGGCCTGACGGATCTGGTCAATAGCCTGGCCCCGGAGATGATCCTCATCGGCGGCGGCATCAGCCGCCAGGGTGAGCGCATCCTTGCCCCCATCCGGGCCTATGTGACGGAGCACTGCTTCGGCGGCCGCGAGGGCGCCATCCCCGTCATCGCCGCGGCCCAGTTGGGCAACGAGGCGGGCATCATCGGCGCAGCGGCGCTGTGACCGGCCTTCGGGGCGGGCTATCACCACACTGACAGGCAGGATTTGTCACATGGAGCTGATCGTTGAATTTGATTTGAACGCGGACTTGGTGTCTGTTCCGGAAAGCGTGGTTGAAAACATCGAGGTGATCCGTCAGCGCTTTCTGCGGTGGGTCTATTCTCCGGAAGGTCAAAAGAAGCTCACGAAAAAGATGGTCGGCTCTGACGGCCAGAGCTTTGCGTGCGTCTGCTATAACAGCGAGGAGTTTATCGACTGGTTGAACAAAAAAGTCCTGCAAGCCGGAGAAGACAGGGCGGCGCTTGTGAAAAAGAACATCGACAGCCAATTCTGCGGCAGCGTTCCATCCATTTTCTTCTAGTAGAAAGGACGGGCATGTATGCGATTTGCCCGTGACGTTCCTCATGAATATCGTCCTGAAGTTCGATCATTCGACCGACACTGTTTTTGTCCCCGACGGGTATATCTCGGATGTCAGGGAGCTTCACCTGCGCTTTTTTGATTGGCTGTATGATAACCCTCAATACATGACGTATGATGAAAAGGGACACGCGGTGTATGCCTATGACGCAGCGGCGTTTCTGGCATATATCAATCAGGTCGTCCTTTGCGCAAGCAATGAAAAGGCATACTTCGTTCCCCCGACGCAGAACGTCCGGGGCAAACTTTACCGTCTGGAATTCTGACAGCGAAAGTTCGTTTTTTGTTAAGCCAAAGCCGCGGCCGCGAAGCGGCACGGATCTTCGCGCCGCATCTGTAAGTGAATGAACATAAGGCCGGGAAGTACCTTCCCGGCCTTATGTTGTCACACTTTTCTCCGTCATCCGTCCTTAGATACAGAAGGTGGTGAACAGGCCGTGGATCGGGATGTATTCGAGCAGCTCTATCAGAAATATTACGCCCCGGCGCTGCTGTACGCCCAGTCCCTGTGCCGGGGCCGCCATCTGGCGGAGGACATGGTGCAGGAGGCGTTTTACCGGGCGTGGCTGTCTCTGCCGGATGATGTGGTCAGCTTCCGGAGCTGGCTGTTCCGGGTGCTGCGGAACCTGATCATCGACCATCAGCGGCGGCAGAAGCGCCTAAGCGACGATCCGCCGCCGGACACCGCAGACGAAACCACGCCGGAGAATCTCCTGCTGAAGCGGGAGGACGCCGCGGCCCTGTACCGGGCCATGGAGGCGCTGGCGGAGAGCGACCGGGAGCTGCTGACCCTGTACTGCTTCGCCCGATTGACCGGGGCCGAGCTGGCGGAGGCCATGGGCGTATCCCCGGCGGTGATCCGTCAACGGCTGCGCCGGGCCAGAATACGGCTGCGGCAGAAAATGGAGGAGGATGGCTATGAATTTTGAAGAAGTCTTTGCCCGCTATCAGGCCCATACCGCCACGGCGGAGGAGACGGCGCTGGTGGAGGGAGAGCTGGAAAAGTTCCGGCTGCTGGAGGACTATCTGGCGGCGCGGGAGCTGCCGGACTTGCCGGAGACGCCCGCCGGGGCCGCACAGGCGGAGACGAAGGCGGTGAAGCGGCGCATGAACCGCCGCACCGGCTGGACAGTGCTGGCGGCAGTGGCGGCGGTGCTGGCCGTTCTGGCGCTGCTGCAATTCGTGATCTCGCCGCTGGTGAACCGCCGGGTGTACTACGTCCCCTGGCGGGAGGAGGAAGACTACGATATCGACACATACAGTGAGTTTGACGCGGGCATGTCGGCCATTACCGCGCTGTATATGCCCCTGGGCAGCTATGGCGGCAGCCTGCTCTCCCACACTGGCTTCATGACCGACACCGTGGATCTGGGCTTTCTCGACAACACCGGCGCCACCCGCTCCGGCATCGGCAGCCAGGTGACGCTCCGCATGGGGAAGCTGGGCTGGCTCAACGCCAACGACCTGTCCGTGCTGGGGTACGGCTATGTGGATTTCCGCTCCTGGCACACGCAGGGCGGACACTATAAGGCGGCGCTGGAGCAGCTTCCGGACTACTATTCCGTCACCTCCACCGTCACCTTTACCCGCGATCTGACCGCCGACGAGTTGGCGGCGCTGATGGAGCGCCATCCGGAGCTGACGTTTCTCTCCGCCAAGATGGAGGGCTTCCTCTTCCCCCAGGCGCTGTACTGCTCCCTTCAGAACACGGGCGTGCAGTACGGATCGGATCTGAACAGGGACTATCCCGGCTTTCAGTTTGGGGACTATCCCAATTTCCAGTTGGAGACCGTCACAGGCGAGATCATCCAGCAGCATTTCGAGAGCCTGCTGCAATACATGATCGACCATCCCCGCCTGGCCGATATGGCCGAGCTGGAGCTTGGCGGCCGCCAGTATCAGCGGCTGCTGGACACCGTCCGGGAGGATGGCCTTAAGAGCAGCGGCGTATGGGTGCAGGGCACCCCCTCCGCCATTCTGACCCTGCTGGAGGAGAGCTGCACCGCCGGTGTGGCCAACCGTGCCGCCGTCACCGTTTTGTCCAAATAGCGCGTTTTACCCCGCCGGAGAAGCCCTCCGGCGGGCGCTTTTTTGCCACGAAAGGGCCAAAATTGGTGAATGTCAAGAAGAAAATTGACAAATGACAAAAAATGTTTATCTTGAGACGGAAAGTCGGTGCGAAAGCATCGGCTTTTCTGTTTGTAACACATGGAAGATCTGCTGCGTGTGCTGATCCGCGACGCCGGAGCTGCGAATTGTGTTACAGACCGCGCGGCGGGGAAACAAAATCCTTGCGGATTTTGAAAAGGCGTCAGGGCACAGCCCTGACACGGCAAATGCTTTTTGGGTCTCGAATGTGCTGGCCCTGCGTCGTGGCGAGGGCGACAACTCAGAGGCTTGATAGCCTAGCCGCCCCGCCAGAAAAACCATCATAGCACATTCAAAACCGAAAAAGCAAAGCCGACACATTGGAGGTGGCTCAGGCTCGAATCTAAAGGCTTGATAGCGCCGTAACACAAAACGGACGCCAGGTCACCGGCAGCAATCGGGAAAATGTGTTACAATGTCAAAAACCAGGTATGCAACTCAACGAGGAATTGGGGGTACTCATGGGACATTACATGACAAAGGAAGAGCGCATCCGACTGGAAACACTGCTGGATGAAAAGAGGCCGGTCAGCTACATCGCCCGGAAGCTGGGATTCTCCCGGCAGACCATTTACAACGAGATCAGGCGCGGGGAGTATCTGCACAACTGCGGATACTATGACAAGCGCCGGTACTCCGCCCAGCGGGGACAGGCAGCACACGACTACAACCAGACGGCAAAGGGGCGGCCATTGAAGATCGGCAATGACCATGCCTTTGCCGCTTACATTGAGCACAAGATCATTGTAGACCGGTTTTCACCTGCGGCGGCTCTGGCCTCGGCCAAACGATACCCATTCCAGACATCTATCTGCGTCAATACCCTCTACAACTACATTGACAAGAAGGTATTCTATAAACTGGGCAACAAGCACCTATGGGAGAAGCGGAAGAAAAGAGTCAAGAAAAACGGGAACAATGAGCCTCGTGTTGTCCATCCGAAGCTTCCCAGCATCGAGATCAGACCGGCGCATATCAGCCAGCGGCAGGAATATGGGCATTGGGAAATGGACTTGATCATCAGCGGTCAGAAGGGCCGGAGTGTGCTGCTGACCCTGACGGAACGTCTGAGCCGTCAGGAGATCATTGTCAAGCTGCCGGATCGAAAGGCAGAGACCATCCGCAAAGCCATAGACAGGATAGAGCGCAGGACGCCAGACTTCCGCCAGAAGTTCCGCAGCATTAAACACCATTTGAGTACATCCGAAGAAATGTCACCCATGATTGCATCTGCAACAACAGCGGCAGCATACGAAGTTACCACATTAGACAACACAACAGCAACAAGCAATACGGCGGCAACCAAACCCTTATATCGCCTTTTCATACTTGACAACCGCCTTTCGCATGATAAAATGAAGAAAAGTGCAGGAGGATACTACAAAATGACAAGAATTGAGTTTATAGGATGGTGTGTTGTCATCATTGGAATGATAGCAAACACAATACTCAACATTACAAAAGCAAAGCGCAACGAGCAAAAGCAACAGATTCTCATTGACGAAATTGAAGCGCTGCGACTGGAACTCAAAGAACGCGATAAGAAGTGACCTTCATCCCTCGCCGTCAGGCGGGGGATTTTGCTATGTAACACACTTTTGCGGATCTGACGCCGGAGCTGCCGGGCATCTTGTGTTACGCTTCCTCTTCATCGTCGTCATCCTCGACGACGATCTTCTTGACCTTCTTCTTGGGCTTCTTCTTGGGCTTCTTGGCCGGAGCCTTACCGGAGCCGAAGCGCTGGGGGAACAGAAAACGCAGCAGCCGGGTGATAGCCCACACCATCACACACAGCATCAGCGCCATGAAGAACACGCAGATGATCACGATCAGCGCCGTTACCAGAAACTTAATCATAGCTATACCTCACTTTTTCATTTTTCGGAACATATATGTCAGCAGTCCGGCCACGATGGCCACGACCAGGAACACCATAAAGACAGCGAAGACGTTCGTCTGATCCGCGCCGAAGATCGCGGCAAATGTCTCATTGATCATCTTGGCCACGCCGTTGATCAATACACGGGCGTTGGCGGCGTAGCCGCATTTATACCATGGCACTTCCACAGGCAGCGTTTCGGGCATATCCTCACCTCGTTTCAAAAAAGTAAGGGGTATGGGGCGAACCCCACACCCCTAATGCCGCAGCATCAGCCACGGGCAGCGCGCTTGGCTCTACGGAACACGGAAAATCCGATACTCAGCAGAGACACACAGATGAACACACAAAGCACGGGATTTGCGGTCATCACGTCCCAGACGTCACCGACGACAGTCTTGATGGAACTCATATTGCCCAGAATAGTGGCAACAGTCACAGTACTAGCGTCCTGAGTGCAGCCCTCCTCTCCTAAAAGATCAATGGTTGCGGGGGATGGATTCGAACCACCGCTGCCAGACTCAGAACCTGACATGCTACCATTACAACACCCCGCCATGTAACACACTGCGAAGCTTCAGGCGTCGGCGATCAGCGCCGCAGCGTGTCAATTATGTGTTACATTTCCTTTTCAGCCAGCTCCAGCATCTTCTGCATGTCGCTGAGCTTGTACTCCATCGACCGCATCAGATTGGCAGCCGTATAGTACCGGGAAGAGAGCTGCGCCAGCTCTTTTTTCTGCTGATCAATACGATCCTGCAAAAGCTGGGCCTGCCGCTCCCGTTCCGGAAGCAGCATATAGCAGTTATAGACCAGCCGTTCAAACCGGGCGTTGAAGCTGTCACCGATCTGCTGGTTGATGATCTCCATCAGTTCGTCCGAAAACCGGATACTGCGAATGTTATTCTTGAGGGCCATATTAACCTCCTAAACTCTGAAAATACTGAAACAGAAACCGCGCCAGCATATAGCCAAAGCCGCCGATCAGCGCCCATAGAAACCTGTTCCAGAACCTCATAAGCTTTCTCCTGTACTTGTACCAGGCATGGCGCAGAAAGCGCCACACCATGTAAAATATCTGAAATTCGTTCATCCGAAAAACTTCTCAAACTTCGCCGCCAGGCGGTCAAAGTAGTATTGCTTTACCAGATTCTCATACTTGGGATTCTTGCTTGTGGGCCGGTTGTCGATCATGGCCTTGAACTCGTTCAGACCGTAAATCTGGATCAGGCAATCAATGGCGTTGCCCGCCTGATTCACCACATAGTCCCGGCAGCGATCCACGTTATAATCCATGCCCGGCGCGGAATAGATGCTGATCGGTGTCAGCACTTCCAGCATATCCAACCAGTAGGACCGCATCAGCCAGCGCCATTTATTGGAATCCGTATCATCCGGGATCACATACCGGAGATAATTCAGCAGCACACCGGAGAACGCTTCCCCGATCGGAAGCTGTAACTTGGTGAACTGTATCGCCCGATCATCCCGAAGCTGAAGCTCCACACGGTTCCAATGGGTACCTTCCTCACAGTGCCGCTCACGGGCCTTGTCGTAGATACGGACAAGCACCTTGCTCTGCGGACTGCCGATCTGTACCGTGGAGCCTTTGGAGGACAACACCGTTTCCCAGTAATCAGACCGGCTCACAAAATTGCCGTCCTGCGTATCCTCGACCACATCCCGGATATCAAAGATCCCGGTATGATCATCGAAGGCCACGTCCAGACGGGTGATCTTCAAGCCGTTATTTGCAATGAACGCGAACAGCGCTGGCCAGCCGAGCCTTGATACCGTCTCAAAAGTGCGGCAGCCCTGACCGGACATTTCCACCCACACGCCCATATCCTCGCGGCCATTGTAGTGGATGCTGATACATGAAAAGTATTTGCGATCCCGGTAGCCATGGGCACCTTTGATCTCCTGCCACGGGCATTGAGAGAGGCCCAGCGCCGATATTAAATCTTCCGGAGTATGTACCTTTGATGTAAAAGACAGCCAGTCATACAGTACAATGTTTTCTTTTGCACCATCCACAAAACGCCCCCCTTTTGGCTATCTTTGTAGGTAGTGCCCCCCTGTTAGCGGGGGGGGCACACCGGGAGGAGCGACCTCCCGGTGCTTTTTGCGAATTACGAGGGGTTACGCCTTGTCTGCGGGGACCATGTAGGAAATCTTCTTTTTGCTGTCAAAGAAGCATTTCACCTTCATGCCGACCTTGATGTCTTTGAACACATCAGGACTGACACAACCATACTTCACGGCCTTCTGGCCACTGAAACGATAGTCGTTGTTTTCCTCGCCGCCGAAAGCCTCCAGCATGAACACGTTGCAGTAGTTCTGCATACGTCCCTCGTCATTCTGGAACCGCCCATAATTGAAGCCTACAAACGTCTTTTCTTCCATTGGAATTTCCTCCATACTTTCCGGGCCTTGGTACGGCCCTATATAATACGGACAGGCCGGACAGCGCTTCCAAAACATACAGGGAAGCTCTATCCAACCTGTCCAATTACATATTAAAACTTGCAAAAGGGCCAAAATTCATAATTTTGACTTTCCTTTTCCTTTATTCTCTGGTATATTAAAGTGTTGTAATGAATTTTACAGTGCATTTTACCCCAGAGGAGGAACCCCATGAAACGCGTAATTTTACTGATCCTGGCCCTGGTGCTGACGCTGTCTCTGATGGCCTGCGGCAGCAAGGCGCCGGATGACGCCGCCGAGGCGGTGGATAACAACACCCTGTCCAACAGTGCCCAGCTACCCATTACCGAGGCCAGCTATCTGGAATACGACAACAGCCAGGTGACCTGCCGCTTCCGGAAGGACGAGGACGGCTGGAAGTGGGTGGATAACGAAAGTTTTCCCCTGGATGTCAGCTATGTGGAGGAGATCCTGACGGCGCTGGACGCCATGTCCGTCGGCCTGACGCCGGTGACGCCCGCCGTGGAGCCCGCCGACAGCGGGCTGGATGAGCCCCTCCGCTATATGACCGTCACCGTGGGCGAGGACGTCACCACGCTGCGCTTCGGCGACCAGCAGGACGACGGCCAGTGGTACATGGCCATCGACGGGCAGGAGGATACCTATCTGGTGGCCGACGAGTTCGTGAAGCTGATGGACCGCAGCATCTACGATATGGCGGTGCTGCCCACCCTGCCGGAGCTGACCGACGACAACCTGACGGTCATCACCGTCCGGCAGACGGAGGGCGACAAGACCGTCCGCCTGTCCAAGACCGACAGCGGCTGGGTCAACGGCGGCAAGGCGCTGCCCGACGGCATCACCGACATCGAGGCGGCCCTGGCGGACTTCACCTTTGACAGGTGCTTCAACTACGATCCCTCGCCGGACGCCGCGCCGCTGTGCGGCCTGGACGTGCCCACCGCGGAGATCACCCTGTCCTATGTCAACACCGTGGGCACCGAGACCTCCGTTGTCCTGACCCTGGGCACCCTGCGGGAGGACGGCGCCTATTACGCCACCCTGAACGACGACACCACCGTATACCTGCTCTCGCAGGACAAGGTGGCGCCGCTGCTGGCGCTGCTGTAAAGAAGGAGGACGTGTCATGCGTCTTTTGATCGTGGAGGATGAGGTGCGGCTGGCGGACACCCTGCGCCAGCTCCTGCACCGGCAGGGCTATACCGCCGACGTGTGCCATGACGGCGTCAGCGGCCTGGACAACGCCATGACCGGCATCTATGACCTGGTGGTGCTGGATGTGATGCTGCCGGGGATGAACGGCTTTCAGGTGGTGCAGAGGCTCCGCGCCGCCAGCGTAGCCGTCCCCGTGCTGATGCTGACGGCCAAAAGCGGCCTGGACGACCGCGTCCACGGCCTGGACTGCGGCGCGGACTACTATCTCACCAAGCCCTTTGAGCCGGAGGAGCTGCTGGCCTGCGTCCGCACACTGCTGCGGCGGGGCGGCGGCCAGCTCCAGGAGGACACCGCCCTGACCTGGGGCGACCTGTCGCTGGAGCGGACCACCTTCACCCTGGGCTGCGACGGGCGGGAGGTACGCCTGAGCCGCCGGGAATACGACCTGATGGAGCTTCTGATGCGCAATGGCAGCCAGGTGGTCACCAAGGAGCAGCTATTGGTCAAGGTCTGGGGTTACGACTCCCAGGCGGAGGACAACAATGTGGAGGTGTACATCTCCTTTCTGCGGCGGAAGCTGACCCATCTGCGCTCTCAGGTGAAGATCAGGACGCTGCGGATGCTGGGCTATTGCCTGACCCAGGACGAGGAGGCGGCGTCATGATCCGGAAGCTGCGCCGGAAGATCACCGGCGTTATCATGGCGGTGGCCGCCCTGGTACTGCTGGCGGTGTTCGCGGGGGTGTATTTCTTCTCCCGGGCCAACATTGCCGACAGCTATACCTATCAACTGAAGCAGGCGGTGCAGGCCGGCGTGTCCGACGCCCGGTTCCCCTGCTTTCTGGCGGAGGTGCTGCCCAGCGGCACCGTCCGCATCTCCGGCAGCAGCTACTACGATCTGGACGACGAGGACGCGCTGCTGGCCGCTGTCTCCCAGGCGCTGGCCGACGGCGGCGAGAGCGGCGTGCTGGCATCCCGGCACATGCGCTTTTACCGGCAGGACGGCCCCCTGTCCATCCGTATCGCCTTTATGGACAGCACCTTTGAGCAGGCCACCCTTCGGGCGCTGGTGCGGATCTGCCTGCTGATCGGCGGCGCGGCGCTGCTGGTGCTGTTGGGCATCAGTTGGCTGCTGAGCGGCTTCGTCTCCCGTCCCGTGGTGCGGACGTGGCAGGATCAGCAGCAGTTCATCTCCGACGCCAGCCACGAGCTGAAAACGCCGCTGACGGTGATCCTGTCCTCCGCCGGTCTGCTGGAGGAATCGGCCCAACCGGAGCAGCGGCAGTATGTGGACAACATTCTGGCGGAGTCCCGGCGGATGCGGGCGCTGGTGGAGGACATGCTGACTCTCTCCCGGGCCGGGAGTGGCCGGACAGCCGCGCCGCTGCTGCCGCTGGATCTCAGCGATCTGGTGACGGAGGCCGCGCTGCGGTTCGAGCCGGTGGCCTTCGAGGCGGGGCATCCCCTGCAGTACGACATCCAGAACGGCCTGTCCATGACCGGCGACTGCCAGCAGTTGGATCAACTGGTGGACATCCTGCTGGACAACGCCGTGAAATATGCCGCGCCGGACGGCGCCATCCAACTGACGCTGAACGCCGCGGGCAAGCACGCCGTCCTGACGGTGGAGAATCCCGGTGAGCCCATCCCACCGGAGAAGCTGTCCCATCTCTTTGACCGGTTCTATCGGGTGGACGATGCCCGCACCGGCGCGGGCGGCTTCGGCCTGGGTCTGGCCATCGCCCGGCAGATCGTACAGCGTCACAAGGGCGCCATCACCGCCGCCAGCGACGCGAGAGCCACCCGCTTTACGGTGACGCTGCCCCTGCGGCACTGATCTCACAAAAATCGAGGTTTTCCCTATGTTTGATACACTTCTGCGGGGCGGCACCGTCATCGACGGTACCGGCCGCACCGCGCTTGCGGCAGATATCGCCATCGAAAACGGCACCATTGCCGCGGTGGGACATCTGCCCCATGCCGAAGCCCGCCGGGTGGTGGACTGCACCGGCCTGACCGTCACCCCCGGCTTTATCGACATCCACCGCCACGCCGACGGCGCGGCCTTCCGCCCCGGCTTCGGGGAATGGGAGCTGTGCCAGGGGCTGACCACCATCGTCAACGGCAACTGCGGCCTGTCCGCCGCGCCCTTCGGGTCCGATAACGAGACGGCCATCCGGGCGTATCTGCAGCCCATTACCGGGCCGCTGCCGCCGGAGTTGGA
>CAKTZN010000016.1 GCA_934635545.1 uncultured Oscillospiraceae bacterium
GCTCCCTGACCTATCTGGGGGTGCTGGTGGGCAACATCCTGATCTCCATTCCCTTGTGCATCAAGTGGCAGGGTCTGGGCGCCGCCATCGGCACCGCCATTGCCACGCTGGTGGGCAACGTGATCCTGATGAACTGGTACTACTATCACCGCATCGGCCTGAATATTCCCGCCTTCTGGCGGCATATTCTCCACCTGACGCCCTCCATGCTGCTGCCTGCCGCCGCGGCGGTGCTGCTGGCGGTGTTCGTCCACCCCACCACCTATTGGGGTCTGATCCCGCCGGGACTTGCCTTTGTGGCGGTATACGGCATTTCCGTGTGGCTGTTCGGCATGAACCGCTATGAACGAGGTCTGGTCACTGGTCCGCTGCGGCGGCTGACCCGCCGAAGAAAGAGAGGAGGTGGCCGCCGTGCCCCGTAAATCCGGACGCAATACCAAGGGCCGCATCGTCTCTGCAGCGTGGAAGCTGTTCTATGAGCAGGGCTATGACAACACCACCGTGGAGGATATCATCTTCGAGTCCGAGACCTCCAAGGGTAGCTTTTACCACTACTTCGAGGGCAAGGACGCACTGCTGGGCTCTCTGTCCATGATCTTCGACGAGAAGTACGAGGAGCTGCGGCAGGAGATGGCCCCGGACATGCATGCCGCGGACAAGCTGCTGTATATGAATCACGAGCTGTTCACCATGATCGACAACACCGTGTCGGTGGAGCTGCTGGCCCGGCTGTTTTCCACCCAGCTGACCACCAAGGGCGAGAAGCACCTGCTGAACCGCGACCGCATGTATTTCAAGCTGCTGCACCAGGTGGTGCGGCAAGGCATGGAGCGCCGCGAGCTGCGAACAGATATGACCGCCAACGAGATCATCAACGACTACGCCATGTTCGAGCGGGCGCTGATGTACGACTGGTGTCTGGCGGACGGCGGCTACGCGCTGGCCCGCAACGCCGACCGGCTGATGCCCATGTTTCTGGCCAATTATCGGGGTGAAAAATAAAATTTATTTTTCGTCTTTTGACAGATTTATAAATCGTCTACCTCTCTTTACTTGTATTTATCAGTATTTATCACATCTTTAGCAGAATGTAGTATAGAATTAGTTCTATACTACATTCTGTATTTACGTCTAGTAAAAAGTATGTTATATTAACTCTCGTTAGACAGAAAGAGAGGTTCCAAACATGACATCTGCACAAATTTGTATCATCATCGCCATTGCGGTGTACCTCATCGCCATGGTGTTCGTAGGCGTGGCCTACTCCCGCGCCAGCAAGGGCGGCGCGGACAGCTTCTATCTGGGCGGCCGCCAGCTGGGCCCCGTGGTCACGGCCATGAGCGCCGAGGCCAGCGACATGAGCTCCTGGCTGCTGATGGGTCTGCCCGGCGTGGCGTACTTCACCGGTATCGCCGACGCGGCGTGGACCGCCATCGGTCTGGCGCTGGGCACCTACCTGAACTTCCTGCTGGTGGCCAAGCGGCTGCGTATCTACTCCGCCGAGATCAATGCCATCACCGTGCCGGAGTTCTTCTCCAAGCGCTTCAAGGACGATAAGAAGGTGCTGCTGGGCATCTCCGCCCTGATCATCCTGATCTTCTTCATCCCCTATACCGCCTCCGGCTTTGCCGCCATCGGCAAGCTGTTCAACAGCCTGTTCGGCTTCGACTACATGGTCTCCATGCTGATCGGCGCGGCGGTGGTCATCCTCTATACCATCATGGGCGGCTTCCTGGCCGTGTCCACCACCGACCTGATCCAGAGCGTGGTCATGACCATCGCCCTGGTGGTGGTGCTGGGCTTCGGCATCGAGGTGGCAGGCGGCTGGAGCGCCGTCAGCGACAATGCCCACTCCATCCCCGGCTACCTGAGTCTGGTGCAGATGACCGATATCTCCACCGGCGAGGTGCAGGATTACGGCTTCATCAAGTCCCTGTCCATGCTGGCCTGGGGCCTGGGCTACTTCGGTATGCCCCACATCCTGCTGCGCTTCATGGGCATCAGCGACGCCAATAAGATCAAGATCTCCCGCCGCATCGGCAGCATCTGGGTGGTCATCTCCATGACCGTGGCCGTCACCATCGGCGTGGTGGGCCTGTCCATGTCCCGCGTGGGCGAGATCGAGACCTTCGGCTCCTCCAGCGCCGCCGAGGCCGTCATCGTCAAGATCGCCGACCTGCTGAGCACCCACGGCGTGCTGGCCGCGCTGATCGCCGGTCTCATCATCGCCGGTATCCTGGCCTCCACCATGTCCACGGCGGACAGCCAGTTGCTGGCCGCGTCCTCCAGCGTGTCCGAGGATCTGGTGAAGCAGGTGCTGGGCGTGAAGATGTCCGCCAAGACCACCATGTGGGTGGCCCGCGTCACCGTCATCGCCATCTCCGTTATCGCCGTGTTCCTGGCCCGCGACCCCAACAGCTCCGTGTTCACCATCGTGTCCTTTGCCTGGGCCGGCTTCGGCGCCACCTTCGCTCCCGCCATGCTGACGGCGCTGTTCTGGAAGCGCACCACCAAGTGGGGCGTCCTGGCCGGTATGATCTCCGGCGGCGCCATGGTGTTCATCTGGAAGTATCTGGTAAAGCCCATGGGCGGCGCGTGGGGCATCTACGAGCTGCTGCCCGCCTTCATCGTGGCGCTGGTGTTCATCGTGGTGGTCTCCCTGCTGACCAAAGCCCCCGACGCCGACACCGTGGCCACCTTCGACAAGGTCAAGGCCGACTGCAAGAAGTAAGTAAACCATATTCAAAAGAGCCGCCAAGTTGGCGGCTCTTTTTCTTGACAAATCGCGGCAGTTCCGCCACAATAGAAGCACCAATATCACACAGGAGGAACTTGCCATGCGCAGAAAAGAATGTGAACGGGACGAAGCCTTCGCCTGGGAGGTGCTGAAAAACTCCGTCTACTCCACCCTATCCATGGTGCGCCCGGACGGCACGCCCTACGCCACGCCGCTGAACATCGTGGGCGACGAGGTGTACAAGACCCTGTACTTCCACTGCGCCGGAAAGGGTAAGCGCTGGGAGCTCCTGAAGGACGGCGCGCCGGTGTGCGTTACGGCGGTGTCCACCGCCACGCTGATCCCCAACGGCTTCACCACCGCCTACCGCAGCGCCATGTTCCAGGGCCGCGCCGAGGTGGTGACCGACGAGGGTGAGAAGATCAAGGCCATGCTTCTGCTGTGTACCGCCTTTGACCCCAAGGCCATGGGCCGGTTCGACGAGGCCATGGCCCGCTGCACCGCTCAGGTCATCAAGATCGTGCCGGAGGCCATCACCGGCAAGGAGCACGAGATGCACCAGGCGCCCAAGGCCCACGGCTGCAAGGGCGAATAAGGCGGTTTTATCGGTACATTAAGGGGTCTCTTTCGGTACATAAAGCCCCCTTTTGGGGTACATAAACGGCCGTTATCGGTACACATTTTCCGGCAGGAGCATTTCCGCCGGAGAATGTGTACTTTTTCTTGCGATTTTTTAACGACTCTGTTATACTGCGGATAACTTCCCAGGTAAGGAGAAACTACTATGGCGGAAATCATCATAGCCTTTGCGCCCCTTGTGTTTCTGATCGTCTATGCCCTCAAGACCCGGAAGATGGCCGAGTCCATGATCCTGGCCACGCTGCTGGCCATGGTGCTGCTGCACCGGCAGCATTTTCTCACCGGCACCATCGACGCCATGTATGCCACGCTGGCCAACGCCTCCTATCAGTTCGCCCTGTGCGTCATCATCGGCTTCGGCGGCATGATCACGCTGCTGCAGGCCTCCGGCGCGCTGATGGGGTTCCGTGACCTGCTGGCAAGGGTGGCCTCCACGCCGCGACGGACGCTGCTGCTGGCCTGGCTTTTGTCGGTGGTCATGTTCGTGGACGAATATCTCAACGCCCTGACGGTCACCATCTCCATGCGGGGCATCTGCGACAAGAACCGCATCCCCCGTGAGCATCTGGCGGTGCAGGCCAACATCATGGCCTGCTGTCTGTGCGTCACCGTTCCCTTCACCAGTTGGACGGCCTTCAGCGTGGGGCTGATCTCTGATTTTGACCTGGGCTTCAACGACTATCTGCAGGCCATTCCCTTTATGTTCTATCCGCTGGCTATGATGCTGCTGAGCCTGCTGCTGGCGCTGGGCGTATTCCCTAAGGTGGGCGGTCTGAAGCAGGCCTATCAGCGGGTACAGTCCGGCGGCGCACCCTTTGAGCAGAACGCTTCTGCCGAGAAGCTGGTGGACATTGCCGATGTGGACGAGAACAATGTGTCCTCCGCATGGAACGCCATTATCCCGCTGGCGGCACTGGTGGGCGGCACCGTCCTCTTTGACAACGACCTGCTCCACGGCATCATTATTGCCCTGATCGTGCAGTTTCTGCTGTATGTGATCTCCAAGCGTATGACGGTGGGCGAGTACTTTGACCATTTCTTTGTCGGGGCCAAGGGCATGACCTCCATCGCCATCGTGGTGGGCTTTGGACTGATGCTCAGTGACGCCAACCGGGAATTGGGGCTGTTCGACATCCTGATCAACGGCATCGGCGGCACGGTGCCCGCCTGGGTGATCCCGCCGCTGGCCTTTCTTCTGGTGGCGCTGACGGTGTTCGCCGTGGGCGGCTGCTGGGCGGTGATGACCATTGCCGTGCCGGTGTTCCTTCCCATGGGCGCGGCGGCCGGGGTCTCCGCGCCGCTGATGATCGCCGCCGTCATGAGCGGCATCACCCTGGGCTACAGCCTGTGCTTCTATGCCGACGCCGTGCTGATGACCACCGCGGGCTCCGGCGTGTCCAACCTTACCACCATCAAGGCCACGACGCCCTACGCCATCGGCGTGGCGGCGGTGAGCGCCGCCGGCTTCCTGCTGTGTGGGCTGATGTGAGGGAGGGGTAGAACCCCTCCCCTACGCACGAACACCGCCTCCGGGAAAGGGCGTTGACAGCACTCCGGAAACCGAAAAAAGAGGCCTTCCGCCGCGGCGGAAGGTCTCTTCTTTATTCACCTTGAGGCAGTTCCGTGCGAGAGCACGGAACAAAAAAACCACCCGCTAGGCGGGTGGGATTCAAGCTTAAGCAGGACACTAGCCAAGAGTGATAGAATAATGGATGTTCAGGCCATTAAAGCTATCAAAGGAGGAAGTGTCCTATGGCAAACAGTTTAGCACATACGAAATGGTTATGTAAATACCACATTGTATTTACACCGAAGTACCAAGGAAAGTAATATATAACAGCATAAAAGCAGATATACGAGAAATAATCCGGGATCTGTGTAAATGGAAAGGTGTGGAGATACTGGAAGGTCACTTGATGCCGGACCATATCCACATGTTGGTGGCGATCCCACCGAAGTACAGTGTGTCCCAGTTTATGGGGTATTTGAAAGGCAAGAGCGCCATGATGATATATGAGCGCCATGCGAACCTGAAGTACAAATTTGGCAACCGGCACTTTTGGGCGGAAGGGTACTATGTGAGCACCGTGGGCTTAAATGAAGCAACGATACGAAAGTACATACGTGAGCAAGAGACGCACGACCAGATGATGGATAAGATCACAACAAAGGAATTGGAAGACCCTTTTAAGGGGCCGGCCAAGTAATCAGTCCACAATGGCTTGAACGAAGTGAAAGCCAGCGCCTTTTAGGCGCTGGCTGTATTAAGCCCTTATAGGGCTTTGTCAAGCCACCCCTTAGAGGGGTGGTCTTGACTTAATCAGTCGGTTCGCTTTTTGAAGAGTGCACGCCAGTCCATCTCCATCACCAGCAGGCTCAGCAGCATCAGCGCCGCGCCGATGTAGCCACGGGGCAGCAGCTTCTCGTTGGCGAAGAAATAGGCCACGATGCCGGAGAACACCGGCTCCAGCGTGAAGATCACGCCCACATGGCTGGCGGAGGTATACTGCTGGGCCACCGCCTGGATCACGAAGGCCAGGCCGGAGCAGAACAGGCCCAGGAAGATGGCCGCGCCCCAGATCTTCGGCGACTGGGGCAGATGGGGCTGCTCGGCAATGGCCGACACCAGCAGCATCAGCACGCCCGCCACCCCCAACTGGCACACGCCCAGGGTCAGGGCGTCCACCTCCGGCTGCTTGACGGCCTTTTCCGTCACCAGCATGTCGGCGGCGTAGCACACGGCGCAGATGAGGCAGATCAGGTCGCCCCGGGCAGGGCGGAACTGCTCGTTCAGCGTCAGCAGGGCAAGGCCCACGGTACACAGCACCAGCGCCACGCCCAGCTTTTTGTCGGGCTTACGGCGGTTGCAGACGAAGTCCAGCAGCGGCGTGAACACCACCGGCAGGGCGCAGATGAACCCGGCGTTGGAGATGGAGGTGTTGGCCACGCCGTAGGTAGCTCCGGCGTACACGCCCACCAGCAGCGTGCCGATGATGGCGCTGTATTTCAGCGTGGCGCGGCTGATATGCCGCAGCTTCTTCCAGAAGATGGGCGCCAGCACCAGGAACGCCAGCAGAAAGCGGAAGGCGTTCAGGTTCATGGGCTGCAGCTCCTCCAGGCACAGGTCCACCAGATAGTAGGACACGCCCCAGAACAGCGTGACCAGCACCAGCGCCAGATCCGCCTTGCGCTGCTTCGACATATTGACCGCCTCCCTTCACTGAAGGGTCAGTATATCACAGTCTCCGGCCAAAAGCAATCATTTCCACAGATGGAGATAGCCGCCGTCGTGAAGCTGCTTCATGAGCAACAGCAGGATCGGCCCCAGGATCATCCCCGCCACGCCCATGGCGCAGAAGCCCACATACATGGCTATCAGGGCCGGAAGGGGCGGCAAACCGGCGCTCTGGGCCATCAGCTTGGGCTCCATGACGCTGCGCACCAGCCAGATCACCAGGTACAGGGCCGTCAGGGCGATGCCCTTGGGGAAGTTGCCCTCCAGGCAGCACAGCACCGCCCAGGGCAGCAGCACCGTACCGGTGCCGAACACCGGCAGCGCGTCGATAAAGGCGATGACCACCGCCAGCAGCAGGGCGTAGGGCTGGCGGATCAGCAGCAGGCCCGCCAGAAGCTGGCAGAAGGTGATGACGATCAGCACGCACTGGGCCCGCAGCCATTTTCCGATGGTGGCGATAAGGCTTGACTTGATGCCCCGCGCGGTCTCCAGCCGCCGGGGCGAGAGCTGCCGCCGCAGGAAGGCCATCAGCCGTGGATAGGCGGCGGCAGTGAAGAACAGGGCCAGGGCCGTGGTGGCGCAGAACAGCATCGCCTGGGGCAGCGCCCCCACCATGGCCGTCACCAGCCGCAGGGCGGCGGAGGACAGGCTGCCCAGCGCCTCGGACGCCGTCTGCTCCAGTCTGTCCAGAAGCCGGGTCACCCACTGCTGCAGCCCGTCGGGGCATCCGGCGCAGAAGCTGCGCAGCCGCGCGGCAATACGGTCAGCCAGGGCGGGCAGCCCCGCCAGCAGCTCCGGCAGGCGCTCCATCAGGTCGGTGATCTGGCGGATCACCTGCCCCACCAGCACGGCCCCCAGCGTGATCACCAGCGCCAGCAGGGCCAGGGTGAGCACCGCCGCCAGAAAGCCCCGCTTCAGGCGCAGCTTCCGCCGGGCCAGGGCGATCACCGGCTCCATCAGCGCCGCGAAGCCCAGCGCCAGCAGAAACGGCAGCAGCCACACCAGCGCGTAGCGCAGCACCAGCCAGCTTACCGCCAGCACCGCCGCCCAATAGGCCGCCTTGATGAGAAATGCTTTTTCCCGCTGCAAATGATCACCTGTCTCTCAACTTTTTCTTGTAAATGTGGGGGGAATGTGCTACCATGGGGGATACAGGAAACGATGTATGCTCCACTGGGATGCGGCTTTGGGAGGAACAAGCTATGGAGAAGAAAAAATACTTTATCGTATCAGCCGACGCGCTGCCGGAGGTATTCGTAAAGGTGGCCGAGGCCAAGCGCATGCTGCAGGTGGGCGAGGCGGCCACCGTGGGCCAGGCGGCCGCCATGGTGGGCATCAGCCGCAGCGCCTTCTATAAGTACAAGGACGCGGTGCAGCCCTTCCAGAACATGAAGGCGGGCCACATCATCACCCTGTACGCCCTGCTGCGGGATAATCCCGGCGTGCTGTCCAACTATCTGTCCATTTTCGCCGCTTCCGGCGCCAATATCCTGACCATCAACCAGACCATCCCCACCAACGGCTGCGCCGGCGTCACCGTCAGCGCCGAGACCAGCGACATGACCGAGACCATGGACGAGATGATCTCCCATCTGGCCGCGGCGGAGGGTGTGCTGCGGTTCGAGATCATGGCGGGCTGAATCGCCATCGCATATACTATAAACAGAAATTGCGAAAAATATGAGCGTACTGCCGAAGCAGTACGCTCATTTTATATCAGAGATCACATTTCTCTTTTGCCAGGATCAGCAGGGCGTCGCGGTCGTTGTCTGCCGCGCCGTCCATGACGGCCTCCAGCAGCGCTTGCAGCATCCGCCCGATGGCCGGGCCCTCCAGCCCCAGCGCCGCCATGTCCCGGCCGTTCACCGCCAGTTGCTTCAGGCTGAAGCAGGCATCCCTTTCCAGCAGGGCGTCCATGATGGCCTCGCCCGTGTCGATCTCCCGCTGGCGGCCCCGGTAGTCCGGGTGCTGGGCCAGATTGTCCGCCCGCTTCACGGCGCAGAGCTGCCGCAGGCCCTCCACGCCCAGTTGGTTCATGGCCCGGCGGATGGCCTTCTCCGTCAGGGGGATGGGCCGGTCGTGATACCGCACCAGGGTGCAGATCTGATGGGCGGTGGCCTTGTCGAACCGCAGGCGGCGGCAGATGGCCTCCGCCATCTCCGCGCTGGGCCGGTGGTGGCCGTGGAAGTGGCCCACGCCCAGGTCATCCAGGGTGAAGCATGAGGGCTTGCCCAGATCGTGCAGCAGCATGGCCCACCGCAGCACCGGATCGGACGGCGCGGCGGCCACGGCGTGGGCCGTATGGCCCCATACGTCGTAGCAGTGGTGGCAGTTGTACTGGTCAAAGCCCACGCAGGGCAATATCTCCGGCACCACCACCCCCAGCACCTGAGGATCCTCCAGCAGGACGCGCAGCACATCGCCGCCGCACAGCAGCTTCGTCAGCTCCTCCCGCACCCGCTCCGCCGCCACATACCGGAGGTCACCGGACTGCGCCCGCAAGGCGCGGTAGGTGTCCGCCTCGATGGCAAAGCCCAGAGTGGCGGAGAACCGCAGCGTCCGCAGGATCCGCAGGGCGTCCTCCCGGAAGCGGCGCTCCGGCTCCCCCACGCACCGCAGGACGCGGCGGCGAATGTCCGCCCGACCGCCGAAGGGATCGTGGAGCGTGCCGTACACGTCCACGGCCATGGCGTTCACCGTCAGGTCGCGGCGTACCAGATCCTCCCGCAGGCTGCGGGTGAAGGTGACGGCGGCGGGGTGCCGGTGGTCGGGGTAGTCCCCGTCGGTGCGGAAGGTGGTGACCTCACAGGTCAGCGCTCCGCTGCGGACGGTCACCGTGCCGTGCTGCAGCCCGGTGGGAATGGCGAAATGGTTGAAAAGGGCCATGGTCTCCTGCGGCAGGGCCGAGGTGGTCACGTCCCAGTCGTGGGGCGGTTTGCCCATAAGGATATCCCGGACGCAGCCGCCCACGATATACGCCTCGTGTCCGGCACGCTCCAACGCCTGCAGCACGGCGCAGACCTCCCGTGGGATCATGGTATTCGCCTCCCCTCGCCTGTTTTCCGCAGAATTTGAGCAACAATGACGGTTGCACTTTGCTTACAGGTGTATTATAATGTCTTTTCAAGAAAAATACAAGCGGCGGCTGCAAAACCGCCCTTTTGGAGGAATCGATATGATGCATCCCACTGAGGATATCCGGCATTTCCTGCGCGGCGGCGTCCGCGTCCATATGGCGGGCATCGGCGGCGTATCCATGTGCGCCTTGGCCGAGGTGCTCAAGGGCATGGGCCTGGCGGTACAGGGCTCCGACATGACCGACAGCGACACCGTGAAGCACCTGCGCAGCGTGGGCATCCCCGTTGCCATCGGCCACAGTGCCGAGAATCTGCAGAACTGCGACCTGGTGATCCGCACCGCCGCCATCCACGACAGCAATCCCGAGATCGCCGGGGCCATCGCCCGGGGCATCCCCGTCTACGAGCGGGCCCAGGGCTGGGGCGCCATCATGCAGGCGTACCGCAACGCCCTGTGCATCTCCGGCACCCACGGCAAGACCACCACCACCTCCATGGCCACCCACATCTTCATGGCGGCCCAGAAGGATCCCACCGTCATGATCGGCGGCACCCTGCCCCTGCTGGGCAAGGGCTATCGGGTGGGCAAGGGCGACACCATCATTCTGGAAAGCTGCGAATACTGTAACTCCTTTCTGAATTTCTTCCCCACCGTGGCGGTGATCCTGAACGTGGCGGCGGATCATCTGGACTTCTTCAAGGATCTGAACGATATCGAGCACTCCTTCCGGCAGTTCGCCTGCCTGACGCCGGAGACCGGCTTCATCATCGCCAACGGCGACGATGAGGGCGCGCGGACGGCGCTGAAAAACCTCGACCGTCCGGTGCGGTGGTTCAGCGTGAAGGATCACAGCGCCAGCGTGTACGCCGACAATGTGGCGTTCTTCGATGGCTTCCCCTGCTTCGACGTGGTGGCGGAGGGCAAACCCTATGCCCATGTGGAGCTGCATGTTCCCGGCAAGCACAACATCTCCAACGCGCTGGCCGCGGCGGCGGCCGCCTATGTGCTGGGTATCGACGGCAAGGCGGTGGAGGCGGGACTGGCCTCCTTCGGCGGAGCCGAGCGGCGGTTCCAGTACAAGGGCGCGTATAACGGGGCCAGGGTGTACGACGACTACGCCCACCATCCCGACGAATTGCACGCCCTGCTGGACATGGCCCGCAGTCTGCCCCACAAGCGGCTGATCTGCGCCTTCCAGCCCCACACCTATACCCGCACCAAGGCGCTGTTCGACGATTTCGTCCGGGAGCTGCGCACCGTGGACGTGGCGGTGCTGGCGGAGATCTACGCCGCCCGGGAGACCAACGACGTAGGCGTATCCTCCCGCGACCTGTGCGCTCAGATCCCCGGCAGCGTCTACTGCGCCACGCTGAAGGAGACGGCGGAGGCCCTGCGCAAGATCGCCCGGCCCGGCGATATGATCCTGACCGTGGGCGCGGGCGACATCTACCGCGTGGGCAACATGCTGGTGGGAAAGGAGTAAGCCATGGAAGTATACAACGGCGCTCCGGCGGAAAGCCGCAGCGATGTGGAAAACCGGGTATATGAATGCCTCGCCCGGCTGGATATTCCCTTTACCCGGGTGGATCACGAGGCGGCCTTCACCATGGAGGACTGCGCCGCCATCAGCGAGGCGCTGGAGGTTCACATCTGCAAGAACCTGCTGCTGACGCCCCGGAACCGCAGCGCCTTCTATCTGCTGTGCCTTCCGGCGGATAAGCCCTTCTCCACCAAGGATTTTTCCAAGCTGATCGGCTCCTCCCGGCTGAGCTTTGCCACAGAGGAGGATCTGGTGGCGCTGCTGGGCTGCCACGCCGGTTCCGCGTCCATTCTGGGCCTGATGAATGACACGGAGCACCGGGTCACGCTGGCCATCGACCGCACGGTGGCGGAGGATGAGTGGTTCGGCTGCCATCCCTGCAAGAATACCTCCTCCCTGCGGCTGAAGACCCGGGACGTGCTGGACAGGTTCCTGCCCTTTACCGGCCATACGCCTGTCATTGTGGAGCTGTAACATAAAAAAACTCCGGTACACAGTACCGGAGTTTTTTGCGCTTTTTTACTTGCTGCGGCCCACCATCCGGTCGGCCAGCTCCCACAGGAACATGTGATCCGACCAGTTTTCCACGGCGGCCTTGGCCTGCGCCGTGCAGCGCTCCACCTCCTGGGCGCAGCCGTCCAGGCCCAGCACGTCCACGAACGTCACCTTGCCCTCCTCCTTGTCGGAGCCGATGGGCTTGCCGAATACGGCGGCGTCGCCCACCACATCCAGCATGTCGTCCCGGATCTGGAAGGCCTTGCCGATGCCGTCGGCGTAGGCCAGCGCCTGGGAGCGCATGCCCTGGTTCATCTTGGCGGCCACACAGCCCAGCTCCGCCGCGCCGGAGATCATCACGCCGGTCTTCAGCCGGTTCAACTGGGTCAGACCCTCGGCGGTGTCCACGTTGTACACGGTGTCCAGCACCTGACCGCCCACCATACCGTCGGCGCCGCAGGCCCGCACCAGCACCCGCAGTGCCTCCAGCTTGGTGTCGGCGGGCAGCATGGGCGCGTCCAGGATCAGCCGGAACGCCTCCGGCTGGAGGGCGTCGCCCGCCAGGATGGCCAGCGTCTCGCCGTAAGCCTTGTGGCAGGTGGGCTTGCCCCGGCGCAGGTCGTCATCGTCCATGCAGGGCAGATCGTCGTGAATGAGACTGTAATTATGCACCAGCTCCAGCGCGCAGCCGAAGGGCAGCGCCAGATGCCAGTCGATGCCGCCCAGACGGGCGAACTCCAGCGTCAGCACCGGGCGGATGCGCTTGCCGCCGCCCAGGATGGCGTAGCGCATGGTCTCGTACAGCCGGCCATAGGCCACGTCGCCGGTGAACAGGCCGTCCAGATACTTCTCGATGGCCTGCTGATATTCTTGGTATCTCGCTTCGTAATCCATAGTATTCCTCGCTTACTTATTCCTCGCTTAAAAAATCACTTTCGATGGGAGCGCCGTCGGGGCCCTTCATCAGCTTGACCACCTGCTGCTCCGCCTTGTCCAGCTCCGTCCGGCACTGGGCGATCAGCTTCGTGCCCTCTTCAAACAGCTTCAGGGAGTCGCTGAGCTGGACGTCGCCCTTTTCCAGCTTGCCCACGATCTCCTCCAGCCGGGCCATGTTTTCCTCAAACGTCTTTTTTGCCGCCATATGTCATTCCTCCTTATGGTCAACGGTGCAGTCCAGCGCGCCCTGCCCTAGCTGCACATGTATCCGGTCGCCTTCCTGTACCTGTCCGCTGCTGCGCAGCACCGTGCCGTCCGATGCCTGGGCCATGGCATAGCCCCGGCCCAGCACCTTCAGCGGGCTGAGCGCGTCCAGCGACGCCGCCAGCGCGGCAAACCGCTGCTGCCGTGCGCCGAGCTGCCGGTGGGCCGTCAGTCCCATGCGCTGCTGCACGCTGTCAAGCTGCATCCGCCGGTCGTCGATAAACGCCATGGGATCGGTCAGCACCCGCTTGGCCGCCAGGGCCTTCCACCGGGCGTCTGCCTTTTCCAGCGTGTTCAGCGTCCCCTGGGCCATGGCCCGCGACGCGCTGTCCAGCCGCTTCAGAAGCTCCGCCTGATCCGGCACGGCGATCTCCGCCGCGTTGGAGGGCGTGGACGCCCGGCGGTCCGCCACGAAATCGGAGATAGTCACATCCGGCTCATGCCCCACGGCGGAGATCACCGGGATCTCCGAGGCGTAGATGGCCCGGGCCACCCGCTCGTCATTGAAGGCCCACAGATCCTCGATGGAGCCGCCGCCCCGGCCCACGATCAGCACATCCGCCAACTGCCAGCGGTTGGCGTAGCGGATGGCGCCCACGATCTCCGGCGGCGCCTCCACGCCCTGGACCCGCACCGGCAGCAGCAGCACCTTTGCGATGGGATAGCGCCGCCGCAGGATGCGGATCATGTCGTGTACCGCCGCGCCTGCCGACGAGGTGACGATGGCGATGCGCCGGGGGTACAGCGGCAGCGGCTTCTTGTGGGCGGGGTCGAACAGTCCCTCCCGGTTCAGCTTCTCCTTGAGCTGCTCGAAGGCCACATACAGGTCGCCGATGCCGTCCGCCGACAGGGACGTACAGTAGAGCTGGTACGCGCCGTCACGGGGATAGACGCTGATGCGTCCCCCGGCGATGACCTGCATGCCGCTTTCCGGACGGAACCGCAGCTTCCCCGCGCTGCCCCGGAACATGACGCAGCGGATGGCGCTCTCGCCGTCCTTCAGGGTGAAGTAGTGGTGGCCGGAGGGGTAGATCTTATAGTTGGACAGCTCGCCCCGGATCAGCAGCTCGCTGAGCTGGGGCACGCCGTCGATGATGCTTTTGATATACTGGTTGACTTCCGTCACGCTGAAAACGTGCTGCTCCATAGTGCCTCCTACGAAAAGAGCAGGGCGTCTGCCCTGCCCTTCTGTGTTTACTCCTTGATCTCCTGCCGCAGGAAGCTGCCCAGAATGCCGTTGACGAACTTGGCCGTCTCCGGCTCGTCGTACTTGCGGGTCAGCTCCACCGCCTCGTTGATGGCGACGCCGTGGGGAATGTCGGGCATGTACATGATCTCGTACATGGCCAGCCGCATGATGGCCGAGGCCACCAGGGAGATGCGCTCGAAGCGCCAGCCCTTGGCGTACTTTTCAATGTAGGTATCCAGCTCGGCGGCATGCTCCGCCACGCCGGAGACCAGACGGCGGATATACGTCTCCTGCCTGGCGTTGGGACGCTGCGCGTACACGTCGCACTCCGGCGCCAGCTCGGCGAATTTCTCCTCCGACAGGTATTGATCCAGAAACTCCCCAATGGGAAGATCGGTAAAGCTCAGCTCAAACGCCAGGTGCATGGCGATCTCACGGGCAGTATTGCGTGTCATATTCTTCTCTCTCTTTTTCCTCGTTTAGTTGAAGCTGATGCCGCCCACATGGACGTTCACGGCGGATACGGGATAGCCGGTGGTGCTCTCCAGCGCCTGGTACACGGCGTTCTGGGCCTTTTTGGCCACCTCGCCGATGGTGCAGCCGTAGCGCACGGTGATGAACACATACACCATGATGGCATCGCCGTCCATCTCCACCCGGATGCCCTTGGCGGTCATCTTCTTGCCGCCCATGAAGTCCGACACGTTGGCGCTCATCAGTCCGGTGACATCCTCCACCTCCAGCACGGCGGCAGACGCGATGGAAGCCACCACCTCCTCGGAGATCTGGATGGTGCCCAGCTCCTCCTGGTGGGTCATGTACTCTTTATTTTCAGGCATAGCGTTGGTTCTCCTTGTGATCAAACTCATTCGTAATGTTCAGTATACCATTTCCCGCCGGAAATTACAACAACAATTTGCAGCGGGAAAGGATGTTTTTGGCGCTGTCCCGGCAGGACAAACGGCCCCGTAAATCTGGGGGCACGCAAAAACTTCTCCCCCGCGTGGTGAAATGGATGGACATTCCGGCGGCGATAGGATAGAATAGAGGCAGAAGAAGGCATCCCCACCGGCGAAAGGAGAAATACAATGGGATTTGGAATGGGATTCAGCTTGTTCAATGTGATGTTCTTTCTGGCATTCGGCTTCATCCTTGTGATGTTCATCATCGCGGCGGTGAAGGGCATCGGCACCTGGCACAAGAACAACAACTCGCCCCGCCTGACGGTGGAGGCCACGGTGGCGGCCAAAAGGCAGAATGTCGATGTGCACCACCACAACACCGGCGACAACGGCGCCATGCACACCTCCACCTCCATCACCTATTACGCCACGTTTCAGGTGGCCAGCGGCGACCGGATGGAGCTTCACGTCAGCGGCCGGGAGTACGGCATGCTGGCGGAGGGCGACTTCGGTGAGCTGACGTTCCAGGGCACCCGCTATCTGGGTTTTGAGCGCCGGGGCAGCAAGGCGGCCTATTACGACCGGCCCGACGACGGCGGTGAGCGCCAGCGGGCCTCGTGGGATCCGGAGCGGTAATAAAGGATAATAAAGGAATAAAGACACAGGGCTGCTCCCGCGGGAGCAGCCCTGTGTCTTTATGAGAAAGGGGAAAAATAGCGTATTATCAGGAGAGCAGGGCCCGGTCGCTGGCGAATTCGTCGCCGCTGACCCTGGCGAATTGCGCCAGCAGATCTGACACAGTGAGGTTTTTCTTCTCCTCGCCGGAGATATCCAGGATCACCCGGCCCTCGTGCAGCATGACGAGGCGGCTGCCGTACTGGATGGCGTCCCGCATGTTGTGGGTGATCATCAGCGTGGTCAGCTTCTCCCTGGTGACGATCCGGTCCGCCAGCGCCATGACCTTGGCGGCGGTCTTGGGATCCAGGGCGGCGGTGTGCTCATCCAGAAGCAGGAGTTTCGGACTTTTCAGCGTGGCCATCAGCAGCGTCAGCGCCTGGCGCTGGCCGCCGGACAGGGTGCTGACCTCGGAGGAGAGCCGGGTCTCCAGCCCCAGTCCCAGATCGCCCGGCAGCGCACGGTATCGCTCCCGTTCCGCCTTGGTGATGCCCCAGCGGAGGCCCCGCTTCTGGCCGCGGCGGGCCGCCAGCGCCAGATTTTCCTCAATGTGCATGGAGGGGGCCGTGCCCATCATGGGATCCTGGAACACGCGGCCGATGTAGGCGGCCCGCTTGTATTCCGGAAGATCGGTCACGTCCACGCCGTCCAGATGCACCTCGCCGGAGTCCACGCTCAGCGTACCGGCGGCGGCGTTCAGCATGGTGGATTTTCCCGCACCGTTGCCGCCGATGACGGTGACGAACTCGCCGTCCCGCAGCGTCAGGCTCAGACCGTCCAGGGCGGTCTTGGCGTTGACGGTGCCGGGGTTGAAGGTCTTATGCAGGTCTTTCAGTTCAAGCATGCTGCTTCACTCCTTCCTTGGCGGTGCGCTGGGGCTTGCGGCGGGTCTTTTTCAGATTCAGATAGGACAGCGTCAGGAACAGCGCCACGATCAGCGCCGTGATCAGCTTCAGGTCGTTGGTGTTCAGACCGATCTGCAGCACGATCTGCAGCACAATGTAGTAGACGATGGCGCCGATGGAGACGGCCAGCAGCCGGGCGCCGATATTGCGGAACACCTTGCCGAACATCACCTCACCGATGATGACGGCGGCCAGGCCGATGACGATGGCGCCGCGGCCCATGTTGATGTCGCTGGAGCCCTG
>CAKTZN010000017.1 GCA_934635545.1 uncultured Oscillospiraceae bacterium
CAAAGAGCGCCACCACCTTTTTCAGAAGTCCGCCGAGAGCCTTTGCGAAGAACTCCACCAGCGTATAGATCAGCTTGTGCATATGAGCAAACCACGGATAAAATGGTAAAAATAATTGCAAAAAATACAGAAATGCTGACTTTACAACAACGTTTTTGAATGATATAATTCATACATACCTCTCAAAAAGGAGAAATGGAAATGTATCTATATTCGGCTGAAGGAACAATTTTTACTATAATCTCCATTCTATTTCAAACAGTAAAAATCGCGCTGCCAATCTTAGCAATTATCTTTCTTATCAAGGGAATCAAATATATCAATAAGAAAAACAACAACGAAAAATACCAAGCGTATCAACACGAAAAAAAGATACTCGATGATCTTGAACAAGAAATCAATAGTCATGACGACTAACCCGAATCCCTCGCCGTCAGGCGGGGGATTATTCTTTATACCTTTCAGGCAGCGTCCGCAGTTCCAGAATCTCGATCCAGAGGATACCGAAGATCAGGACAGCGAGAATATCTTGCAGTTCACTGCTCATACCTCATCCTTCTCCCGCTTCTTATCGGTGGCGAACTTTCCGGGGAACAGAGAGCGCAGCACCTTAATGACCACCCACAGCATTGCGGAGCCGAGCAAGGCGAAAACGAATAAAAACACCAGCACAAAGCCGACAGAAACCAGGAACTTAATCATAGAGTTACCTCACACTAAATCTTTCAGATAGTTGAATAGGAACCGGCCAGCAGCATATGCAAAGCCGCCGATGACGCACCATTTGAAATGGTCGAAGAATTTCATGGTCATGTATTTCTTCCTTTTCAGCTTCCACCAGAACCGGCGAAGCTGACGAAACAGGTAGTTGTAAATTTGAAAGTGCATATTCACAGATAGCCCGCAAGCTTGAGCTGCTCAAAGCTTGGCTCAATGGTCATGGGCTGAAATTCGGGATCAGGAGCAACGGGATACAGCGGAACCTCACCGGCAGGCTCAGCGCCGTCCCAGAGGTACGGCCATGCCCATTCCTCACCATAGACCATACCGGTCTTGCAGAAGTCATATTCGTTGACGCAGAGCTCATCCAAAGGACGTTGATAGAGATACACGTCGCTGGCCTTGGTGGCCTTCTTGAGCGGACGAGAATGGAAGTACAGGTGCTTGCCTATGTCAGATTCTCGCCGGGACAAGTCCTTGCTGATGTACTTGGTGATGTAGTAGGCCGTCGCTATGGGGTCTCTGATGGGCGCCAGAGAGCAAAAGCCGAAGGTGGTCATGTAGTCCGGCCAGTTGAGAAAACCGCCGTCTATAAGACGCTGGGGCGCCGGAGACGTGAAGGGGGATATCACATCATCCGGCAGCCCCGAAATCAGTCCATGTATATGCCATGCACCATCTTTGTGGTGTTCCGGCACAAGCAGCACCTGTATTTGTGACTGGTACTTTTTGCGCTTGTCACGGATAAACTGAGATAAGCGGCTCTGGTAGGTGTCCAAATCGAAACGGTCGAACTTGGCACGGTCTATGGTACCGGTGAAAAAGTAGTCCCACGGATTGCACAAGGCGTATTGCAGCACCATGTTACGGGCACGGCTGAAATTGTTGTCCAGCTTCTTGTCGTTGTGCTGTACGGCCTCTGATTGCCGGAAATAGGCATTGTCAGGGTCACGGACGCCTTTGAAGGTCACGACCTTGTAGATGCCGTTTCCATATTCGTGGATGCTGTGAACGGGGGATGCAGAATTCGTCATATTGCAGGCACTTCCCGGAATTCGATATGGTGTCAAGTGCCCTCGTCGGAGTTCTCACTCCGACCTCTTGAGGGCAGCTCTGACGGTGCACATCATCACGACGTTCACAGTGAGAGTTGAGTTTCTTTGTGGTTACTTTGTGATCAGGAATACACCGTCACACTTGCCGAAGCGATTGTAGCTGATCTTAACCTCGTCACCCAGTTTGGGAGTATAGCCGCAAAAAGCGAGCTTCCGGTCCAGAACATAGACACGATCACAGCTCAGGCCCTCTCCTTTGTCCATAGGCTCAGTGAGAAACAGATTGACACCAGAAACGGTTTCACCACTGTCACCCTTAAAAGAGCTTTTACGAATACCGATTACCTTCATCGTTGTATTTCCTTTCGATGTATAAAATTTGCAGGGTACAGAGCTTCCTTCCGGAGGGCTGTACCCTGCAAACATATATTAAAACCTGCCTAGCAAAATACAAGCCCGTCATACTTGCATTTCTCCCTGTCCCGTAGTATCATAATAATTTATTGAGCATTTCACGGAACAGAAAGGAAACCCTATCATGGCAGCAGAAAACAAGCTGGGCGTCATGCCCATTTCCAAGCTCATCTGGAATATGTCCCTTCCCATCATCGCCTCCATGCTGGTGCAGGCCCTGTACAACATCGTGGACAGCGTGTTCGTCAGTTGGGTCAGCGAGGCATCGCTGACCGCCGTGTCTCTGGCCTTCCCGGCCCAGAACCTGATGATCGCACTGGGCGCCGGTACGGCGGTGGGCGTCAACGCCCTGATGGGCCGCGCGTTGGGCGCGGGCGAACAGGAGCGGGCAGACCGTGTGGCGGTGAACGGCCTGTTTCTGGCGTTCGTAGGCTTTGCCCTTAGCTGCGTGCTGGGGTTGACCTGTGCCGGAGCATTCCTCCGCTCCCAGACCCAGGTGGAGGAGATCATCGCCATGGGCGAGCAGTACCTCCACATCGTCATGGGCTGCTCCTTCGCCCTGTTCGGCCAGATCATGCTGGAGCGCCTGCTGCAGGGCACGGGCCGCTCCCTGCTGAGCATGTACACCCAGGGCCTGGGCGCCATCATCAACATCATCCTGGACCCGGTGTTCATCTTCGTATTCGACATGGGCGTGGCCGGTGCGGCCATCGCCACGGTCATCGGCCAGATCTGCGGCATGTCGCTGGCGGTGTATTTCAATGTAAAGAAGAACAAGGACATCACCCTGCGCATCCGGGGCTTCCGGCCCGACTGGCGGCTCATCGGCAGCATCTATGCCATCGGTCTGCCCAGCGTCATCATGATGGCCATCGGCTCTGTCATGACCTTCCTGATGAACAAGATCCTCATCACCTATCACTCCGCCCACGAGACGGCGGCCACCGCCTTCGGCATCTACTTCAAGCTGAATTCCTTCATCTTCATGCCGGTGTTCGGCCTGAACAACGGCGTGGTGCCCATCATCGCCTATAACTACGGCGCGCAGAACCGCGCCCGCATGGTGGAGGCCATCAAGCGCAGCGCTATCTATGCCTCCATCATCATGCTGGCGGGCATGGCGCTGTTCCTGGCCATCCCCGGCACGCTGCTGAAAATCTTCGACGCCACCGACACCATGCTGACGGTGGGCATCCCCGCCCTGCGGATCATCTCCCTCAGCTTCTGGATCGCCGGAGCCTGCATCGCGCTGGGCGGCTCCTTCCAGGCGCTGGGCAAGTCCCTGTACTCCATGATCACCTCCATCGTGCGGCAGTTGGTGTTCCTGATCCCGCTGGCCTATGTGCTGGCCCGGTACGGCCAGACCATCGGCAACGACGACCTGGTATGGTGGTGCTTCCCCCTGGCAGAGGTGGCGTCCCTGTTCGTGACGCTGGCTTTCTTCCGGCGGCTGTACCGGACGCTGATCGCCAAGATCCCGGAACACGGCACCAACAGCGGCGGCGAAGAGAGCTTATTGGGATAAAATCATATTTCACTGAAAAGAGCGGACGCATGTCCGCTCTTTTTTCTTCCCGCGTTTAATTAGAATAAGTATTGCTTTACTTTTTCATTACTTTCTGGTATAATTATGGTGAGATAAATATGCGCAAACGGGAAGGGAGTACAGGGATGAATTCACTGTCCGATGTATGGAAAACAGTGCTTGACCGGCTGAAAAAACAGCTTTCCGATACCACCATCAATACCTGGTTCGACGAGGTGACCGTGGTCACCATGGAGGATTCGGCCCTGGTACTGCATTGTGGGAACGTATTCAAAAAGAGCACCATTGAAAAACGCTTTACGCCCCAGATCAAGGAGGCGCTGCGGGATATCTTTTCCTCTGATCTCGAGGTGAAGCTGCTGGATGACGAGCAGCTCTCCGCCTATCACGGGGTCAGACCGGATCATCCCGATACGCTGGCCGACAGCGAGGCGTTCACCTTTGAGACGTATGTGGTGGGCCCGCAGAACAAGATGGCCTATGCCGCCGCCCGCAGCGTGGCGGAGAAGCCCGCCGGCTCCTTCAACCCGCTGTTCATCTATGGCGACAGCGGATTGGGCAAGACCCATCTGCTTCACGCCATCGCCCGGCAGACCAAGCGCCTGCGACCCGAGAGCAGTATGGTACTGGTGAAGGGCGTGGATTTCACCAACGACCTGATCGAGGCCATCCGCGGCGGCACCACCTCCGAATTCCGCGAGAAATATCAGAGCGAGAACCTGCTGCTGGTGGATGATATCCAGTTCATCGCCGGTAAGAAGCAGACGCAGGAGGAATTCTTCCACACCTTCAACGCCCTGTATGAATCGGGCCGTCAGATCGTGCTGACTTCCGACCGGCCGCCCAAGGAGATGACCCAACTGGAGGATCGTCTGCGGACGCGGTTCGAGTGGGGACTGATGGTGGACGTCGAGCCGCCGGATTACGAGACGCGATTGGCCATCATCCGCAACAAGGCGGCACTGCTGGGCATCAATCTGCCGGATCGGATCACCAATATGATCGCCGAGAATATCACCGCCAACGTCCGGCAGATCGAGGGCGTGCTGAACAAGATCCTGGCGTACAGCGACCTGATGGGCGTTATGGACGAAGAGGCCATCATGAAGGCGCTGGAGGACGTTGTGAAGAACAGCAACGAATATATTCCCACGCCGGAGGCTATCATCGAATATATCGCCAAATATTTCGAACTGGAGCCGGAGACCCTGCAGGGACAGAGCCGCGGCCGCGACGTGGTGAACGCCCGTCAGATCGCCATGTATCTGATCCGCCGGATGACCAATATGTCCCTGAAGGACATCGGCAAATCCTTCGGCGGCCGCGACCACACCACAGTGCTGCATAGCCTGGATAAGGTCGAGGCCCAGATGCGGTCGGACACCGCCTTTGCCGAGACGGTGAAGGAGATCACGACGAACATCAACGCAAAGCAATGAAAAAGCTGGCATGAAATCTTTGATTTCATTGCCAAAAGGGATTACGGCCGACTGCGCGCGCCCGTTGGGCACACTTGCTGGCCGAGAAGAATTTTTCTGACGCACATGTCGTCAGAAAAATAATTTAATTTATTTGCGCCGTGCGCGGCGCAAACTCTGCGAGGCAGATTTCAACATTTCCCGTGGAATTCACGTGGAAAGCTTGTGGAAAAACAGCTTGTCCCGAAAAGCTGTGGAAACCGTTCGTCTTTTCCCACCATGTCCCGTGGAAAAGAAATGGCGGAAAATAAAGGAAAAAGAGGGTTTTCCACAGTTTTATTTACTACTGAGAATACTACGAATAAAAAGATTAGTTTATGTTGTGTTTCCGAAAAATATTCCTATATTTTTTCGGAAGCGAACGACAGGAAAGGATCGTCTATGCTGAAATTCTCCTGCGAAAAAGCGCTGCTGCAAAATGCGGCGGCCACCGCCAGCCGCGCCGTTTCGGCAAAAAGCTCCATTCCGGCGCTGGAGGGCCTGCTGCTGGAAGGCGGCGAACGGCTCACGCTGTCCGGCTATAACACCCAGACCGGCATCCGCACCAGCATCGAGGCCGACGTGAAAGAAACCGGCCGCATCGTGCTGAACGCCCGGCTGTTCGGCGATATCATCCGCCGGATGCCCGACGACATGATCGTGCTGTCCGTGGACGAAAAGCTGATGGTACATCTGAGCTGCGGCGACGCCAGCTTTGATATTCTGGGCCTGTCTGCCGATGACTATCCCGAGCTTCCCTCGGTGGAGCGGCAGTGCGGCGTGGCGCTGCCGCAAAAGACGCTGAAGGCCATGATCGGCCAGACGGCCTTCGCTGTCTCTACCAACGAGAGCCGCCCTGTCCATACCGGCTCCCTCTTCGAGATCGACGACAGCGGTCTGACCATGGTGTCGGTGGATGGTTTCCGTCTGGCACTGCGGCATGAGCCGCTGGAGGCAATGGACGGCGGCGCATTCAGCTTTGTGGCGCCGGGCAGCGCGCTGAAGGAAGTAGAGAATATCTGCGGCGAAACGGACGATATGATCCACGTTACCTGCGGCAACCGTCATCTGATGTTCTCGGCAGGGGAGACCCAGTTGATCTGCCGCCGTCTCGAGGGCGATTTTCTGGATTATAAGAACGCCATTCCCAAGAACAATCCCATTCTGGTGGACGTGGAGAACAGCGCCCTTCTGCAGAGCCTTGACCGCGTGTCGGTGGTGATCAGCGAGAAGCTGAAGAGCCCTGTCCGCTGTGTGTTTGATAAGGATCGGGTATATCTCAGCGCCCGCACCAGCAATGGTGAGGCCAAGGACATCTGCCCCACCATCGGCGACGGCAATGAGCTGGAGATCGGCTTCAACAACCGCTATCTGATGGAGGCACTGCGGTACGCGCCGGCGGACACGGTGCGCTTTGCGCTGAACACCAATATCTCCCCCTGTGTGATCACTCCCACCGACGGCAGCGACAGCTTCCTTTATATGGTGCTGCCGGTACGGCTGAAAGCGCAGTAAAGAGGAATTTCGCCCTGCGGGGACGAGGACGGCCTTCGGTGCCGTTGGTTATTGTCGGGAAGAACATTTTGTGTTTATCGCTCGGGCCGATGTGGGCATCGGCCCCTACGGAGTTCTATCGTACCATTTTGTAGGGCGCGATGCCCACATCGCGCCGCTGTACAGTATTTTTAGTTCTACCGTTGAGAATGTGAGCGGCAGCGGCGCAAGAAGAAAGTCGATGCGTCATACGCAGCGATGACAACAATGTTCTGTGAACGCGTGGCAAAGGGTATCAAATATAAACAGAGCATAGCGTGGGCGGATTCTTAAACCGCAGGTTTAAGCGGCCTTTTTGGACACTTTTGGGGCCGAGGCCAAAAGTGTCCCGTGCCCGGAGGCACGGAATACTCCCTTTATCAATCCATCAAATAAGGAACACATTATGGAAACCATTACCATCACCACAGAATTCATCAAATTACAGGATCTCCTCAAGCTCTCCGGGCTGGTGTATACCGGCGGCGAGGCCAAGGTGCTGATCCAGGAGGGCGCCGTCACCGTCAATGACGAGGTCTGCACCCAGCGGGGCAAGAAGCTCCGCCCCGGCGACACCGTGGACTTCGGCGGCAAGAAGCTGACCGTAGCCTATGCGGATCAATGAGCTGAGCCTTTCCGGCTTTCGCAACTATCGCCGCCAGAGCCTGACCTTTGACCCCGACTGCAACGTGATCTACGGCGAAAACGCCCAGGGCAAGACCAACCTGCTGGAGGCGGTGGTCTATCTCTCCTGCGGCAAATCGCCCCGCACCCACGCCGACCGTGAGCTGATCGGCTTTGACGCGGCGGGCGCGGTGCTGGAGGGCCGCATTCTGTCCCGTGACCGGGAGTTTGTGACCCATATCGAGCTTGCCCGCGGCAAAAAGCGGAAAATGACCGTCAACGGCGTAACGGCGAAAAACGCCGCCGCACTCAGCGACGTGCTGCACACGGTGTTCTTCGCGCCGGAGGATCTGTTCCTCATCCGCGACGGCGCGGCGGCACGGCGGAAGTTTATGGATCTTTCGTTGTGCCAGCTACGGCCCCGGTATGCCGAGGCGCTGGCGGAATATGGACGGCTCTATGAGCATAAGACCCGCATTCTGAGGGACAGCGAGGATTTTCCCGGCCTTTTGGACACCCTGCCGGAATTCAATCATCGGCTTATCCAGGTGGGTGCGGTGCTGATCCGGTACCGGGCCAGCTTCTGCCAGAAGCTGCGGCAATACGCCGCCCAGGCTCACGCCGAGTGCAGCGGCGGCAGGGAAGTGCTGGATCTGCAGTATAAGACGGTGAAAACCGTCACCGATCCGCTGGCGGAGCAATCTGTCATTGCCCAGCAGTTGGCAGAGCATCAGCAGAGCCACTATGCCGCCGAGATCGCCTCCCGGCTGTGTCTCAGCGGGCCCCACAAGGACGATATCGAGGTCACCGTCAACGGACACAGTGCCCGGCAGTATTGCTCACAGGGGCAGGTGCGGACGGCGGCACTGGCCCTGAAGCTGGCGGAGCGTGAGATCCATAAAGACACCTTCGGAGAGTATCCGGTGATGCTGCTGGATGACGTGCTCAGTGAGCTGGATCCCCTGCGGCAGGAGTATGTCCTGAACCGCATCGCCGGTGGACAGGTGTTTATCACCTGCTGCGAGAATGACCGGCTGGACACTCTGCTGAACGGCAAGGTGTTTCATGTGAAAAACGGGGAGGTGCTGTGATGCCCTATCTGCACATCGGCCAGAGCGTCACCGTGGAGGACAAGCGGATCATCGGCATTTTTGATCTGGACAACACCACTTACTCAAAGCATACCCGTAATTTTCTGGATGGCGCGGAGGCGGAGGGGCAGGTCATCTCCGTGTGCGAGGATATCCCCCGCTCCTTTCTACTGTGCGACCACCCCTATCATAGGCAGATCGTCTATCTCTCCCAGCTCAATACGGCAACGCTGCAAAAGCGCGCCGAGAGCTGGAAAGAGGAGCTGGAATAAAGCAAATCCCTTCTTACAGAGGAGAATACAATATGTCTGAATTTGAAAACGTCACCCATGTGGAAACGGAATACGACGCCTCGGAAATCCAAGTTCTGGAGGGTCTGGAGGCCGTGCGCAAGCGGCCCGGCATGTATATCGGTTCCACCAGTGCCAGCGGATTGCACCACCTGGTGTATGAGATCGTGGACAACGCCATCGACGAGGCCCTGGCCGGCTACTGCACCGACATCACCGTGACCATCAACCCCGGCAACACCATCACCGTCACCGATAACGGCCGCGGTATCCCCGTGGACATCCAGAAGCAGACGGGTCGTCCCGCGCTGGAGGTGGTGTTCACCGTGCTGCACGCCGGCGGCAAGTTCGGCGGCGGCGGCTATAAGGTGTCCGGCGGCCTGCACGGCGTGGGCGCGTCCGTGGTCAACGCCCTTTCCGAATGGCTGGAGGTGCAGGTGCATAAGGACGGCCACGTCTACGAGATGAAGTTCTCCCGCGGCCATATTACCTCCGAGATGCGGATGATCGGCGATACCGACCATACCGGCACCACCGTCACCTTCAAGCCCGACGGCGAGATGTTCGACACGCTGGAGTACGACTATGAGACGCTGCACACCCGCATGCGGGAGCAGGCGTTCCTGAACGCGGGACTGCGCATCACCATCACCGATGCCCGGCCCGGTCAGGAGCAGACAGAGACCATGCGGTACGAGGGCGGCATCCGTGAGTTCGTCACCTATATCAACCGCAACAAGACGCCCCTCCATGAGGAGGTCATCTACCTCTCCGGCGCCAAGGACGACGCCACTGCCGAGATCGCCATGCAGTATAACGACGGCTATAACGAGACGCTGGTGTCCTTCGCCAACGACATCCATACGCCGGAGGGCGGCATGCACGAGACCGGCTTCAAGGCGGCGCTGACTCGTGTGCTGAACGCCTACGGCCTGAAATGCGGCATGATCAAGGACGGCGACAAGGTCTCTGGCGAGGATGTCCGCGAGGGCATCACCGCCGTGATCTCCGTAAAGCTGACCGAGGCCCAGTTCGAGGGCCAGACCAAGGCCAAGCTGGGCAACGCCTATATCCGCACACTGGTGGACAACATCGTGTCCGACCAACTGGCGGCCTATCTGGAGGAACACCCGGTGGTGGCCCGCACCATTCTGGACAAGGCCATGACTGCCAACCGCGCCCGCGAGGCGGCCCGCAAGGCCCGCGAGTCCATCCGCCGCAAGACGGTGCTGGGCGGCGCGGCCATGCCGGACAAGCTCCGGGACTGCAACGAGAATAACCCGGAGCTCACCGAGCTCTATATCGTGGAGGGCGACTCCGCAGGCGGCTCCGCCACCCAGGGCCGTGACTCCCGCTTCCAGGCTATCCTCCCTCTGTGGGGCAAGATGCTGAACGTGGAAAAGGCCCGTGTGGATAAGGTCTACGGCAACGATAAGCTCCAGCCGGTGATCATCGCCCTGGGTGCCGGTATCGGCGAGGATTTCGACGAAAACAAGCTCCGCTATCACAAGATCATTATCATGGCCGATGCCGATGTGGACGGCGCCCATATCCGTACCCTGCTGCTGACGTTCTTCTTCCGCTATATGCGGCCTCTCATCGAGCAGGGCTATGTGTACTCCGCTGTGCCGCCGCTGTTTAAGCTGAGCCGCGGCAAGACCACCCGCCTTGCCTTCAGCGAGGAGGAGCGGGATGCCATCTCCGCCGAGATGCGGGGCGGCAACCCCAATGTGAAGATCGATATCAACCGCTTCAAGGGCCTGGGCGAGATGAACCCCCACGAGCTGTGGGAGACCACCATGGATCCGGAGAAGCGCACCCTGCGCCGCATCACGCTGGACGACGCGGTGAAGGCCGACGCCACGTTCACCGTCCTTATGGGCGAGAAGGTGGAGCCGCGAAAAGAGTTCATCGAGCGCCGCGCCAAATACGCCGTGAATCTGGACTACTAAGGAGGGGTACAATACTATGTCCAAAAAACCCCAATACGATCCCGAGGAGATTCGTTTCCCTGATCAGCGCATCGTGGAATCCCCGCTGGTGCCGGAGATGGAGAACTCCTATATCGAATACGCCATGTCTGTTATCGTGGGCCGTGCCCTGCCGGACGTGCGCGACGGCTTGAAGCCCGTACACCGGCGTATCCTCTACGCCATGTACGAGGATAACCTGACCAGTGACAAGCCCTTCAAGAAGTCCGCCACCTGCGTGGGCGACGTGCTGGGCCGGTATCACCCCCACGGTGACGCCTCCGTCTATGACGCGCTGGTGCGTCTGGCCCAGGATTTCTCCATGCGCTATATGCTGGTGGACGGCCACGGCAACTTCGGCTCCGTGGATGGCGACCCCCCTGCCGCTTACCGATACACCGAGGCCCGCTTGAGCAAGATCTCCAACGAGATGCTGCGGGATATCGAGAAGGAGACGGTGGACTGGGACCCCAACTTTGACGAGAGCCGCAAGGAGCCCCGCGTATTGCCCTGCCGCTTCCCCAACCTGCTGGTGAACGGCTCCAGCGGCATAGCCGTGGGTATGGCCACCAATATCCCGCCCCACAATCTGCGGGAGGTCATCGGCGCGTGCATCTGCGTGCTGGATAACCCGGAGGCCACCCTCTCCGACCTGATGGAGCATGTGAAGGGCCCCGACTTCCCCACCAGGGGCATCATCATGGGCCGCAGCGGCATCCGCGCTGCCTACGCCACTGGCCGCGGCCGCCTGATGGTCCGCGCCCGCCATGAGTTTGAGGAGTTCGGCAATGGCCGCACCCGTATCATCTTCACGGAGTTGCCCTATCAGGTGAACAAGCGCATGCTGATCAAGGCCATCGCTGATCAGGTGGAGGACAAGCGTATCGAGGGTATCTCCGATATCCGTGACGAGTCCGACCGCAACGGCATGCGCATGGTCATCGAATTGAAGCGTGACGCCAATCCCCAGGTGGTGTTGAACCGCCTGTTTGCCCAGACCCAGTTGCAGACCACCTTTGCCATCAATATGCTGGCCCTTGTGGAAAACCAGCGCCAACCTAAGATCCTGTCCCTGCGGCATATCATCGACGAATATCTCAAGTTCCAGGAAGAGATCATCGTTCGCCGCACCCGCTTCGACCTGAAGAAGGCCCAGGAGCGCGCCCATTTGCTGGAGGGTCTGCTGATCGCCCAGGACAACATTGACGAGGTCATCCGCATCATCCGCACCAGCTACGACAACGCCAAGGAAAACCTGATGGCCCGCTTCGGTCTGGACGATGTGCAGGCCCAGGCCATTCTGGATATGCGCCTGAAGGCCCTGCAGGGCCTTGACCGGGAGAAGCTGCAGAACGAGTATAAGGAGCTGGAGGAGCGCATCGCCTACTTCCTGCGGATCCTCAGCGACGAGTCTCTGGTGAAGTCCATCCTGAAGGAGGAGCTGACCGCCATTGCCGACAAGTACGGCGACGAGCGCAAGACCGAGATCCAGGACGTGGAGGACGAGATCGACATCGAGGATCTCATCGAGGAGGAGCAGTGCGTCTATACTCTGACCAACAACGGCTACATCAAGCGCACGCCGGTCAGCGAATACGCGGCCCAGTCCAAGGGCGGCATGGGCAAGAAGGGCATCACCACCCGCGACGAGGACTACGTCTGCGACGTGTTTACCGCCTCCACCCATGATTTCATCATGTTCTTCACCGATACCGGCAAGGTCTACCGCAAGAAGGGCTATCAGATCCCCGAATCCGGCAAGGCCGCCAAGGGCACCGCGCTGGTGAATATCCTGCAGATCGAGACCGACGAGCGGGTGCAGGCCATGATCCACTACCGGCCCAGCGAGGAGGCCGACAGCAGCAATCTCCAGCTCACCATGGTGACCGAGAACGGCACCGTCAAGCGTGTGGCGGTATCCGCCTTCCGCAACCTGCGGCAGAACGGCATCCGCGCCCTTCGTCTGGACGAGGGCGACCGTCTGGTGTCCGTACTGGAGACCGACGGCCAGAGCCGCGTGCTGATCGCCACCTATGACGGCATGGCGGTGTGCTTCGACGAGAACGACGTCCGCTCCATGGGCCGTGACGCCGTGGGCGTCCGGGGCATCCGCCTCCGCGAGGGCGACCGCGTCATCGGCGCGGCCCGCGCCGTGGACGGCTGCCAGGTGCTGTCCATCACCGAGCGGGGCTTCGGCAAGCAGACGCCGGTGGAGGAGTACCGCGTCACCAACCGCGGCGGCATCGGCATCAAGAACTATATGGTCACCGACAAGACCGGCGGCGTGGTGGGCATGAAGGTGGTGGACGGCAGCGAGGATATCCTGCTGATCACCCAGAGCGGCATCATGCTGCGCACGGCGGTGGAGAATATCCGCAGCGCCGGCCGCGCCACCCAGGGCGTCATCGTCATGCGCTTCAAGGAGGAGGGCGACCGCGTGATCGCCATGGCCCTGACCGACAAGGACGAGGAAGAATAACCAACGCAAGGGGGAGGGGCATGGCCCCTCCCCTGTTGTTGGATATTTCGTCCTCCGGAGCGAGGAGTTGTTTCGCGCTTCCGAGCGCGAGACACTTTTGGCCACGGCCCCAAAAGTGTCCAAAAAGGCCGCTTAAACCTGCGGTTTAAGAATCCGCCCACGCTATACCATTTTTTAATTTGGTGTCCCATACCGCGCGTTCACAGAACACGGTTGATTTCGTTGTGAATGACGGATCGACTTTCTTCTTGCGCCGCTGCCGCTCACGTTCTCAACGATAGACACCGAAGCGTTTTTCGACGTATCAGCCAGCGGCAGCGGCGCTGGAGCAGAGACGATTCGATGACGAAACGATACGAAACAATTTGCGCAAACGTGTGGCATACAGTATCAAAATCCGAAAATGCATAGCGCGCAAGGAAGTCTTGAAACCTGGGTTTCAAGTTGTCCTTTTGGGTACTTTTGGGACAATGGCCAAAAGTACCTCGTCCCCGCAGGGACGAAACTCTCCGAAAAAATAAATCAAAAGGAGCCCCCTATGGACACCCTCTCCCTTTCCATCATCGCCCGTATCCATACCCCCTTCGCCGAGAAATTCGGCGTTCCCCGGCAGAGCGGCCTTGCCCCCACCGCGGGGCGGATCGTCTTTGCGCCGGAGTACCGCAATCCCGATGCCCTGCGGGGTCTGGAGGGCTTTTCCCACCTGTGGCTGGTGTGGGTGTTCGATCAGGCCATCCGGAAGGACTGGTCGCCCACCGTGCGGCCGCCCCGTCTGGGCGGCAACCAGCGCATGGGTGTGTTCGCCACCCGCTCTCCCTTCCGGCCCAACCCCATCGGCCTGAGCTGTGTGGAGCTGGCGGGTGTGGCGGGGGACACCTCCGACGGCCCGGTGATCCACGTCCGGGGCGCCGATCTGGTGGACGGCACGCCCATTCTGGACATCAAGCCCTATCTGCCATACTGCGATGCCCAGCCTGACGCCAGGGGCGGCTTTACCGACGCTCTCAACAGCGCCGCGCTGGCGGTGGACTGCCCGTCCGCCCTGTTGGAAAAGCTTCCGGAGGCGGATCGCCCCGGCTTGCTGGCGGTGCTGGCCAACGATCCCCGGCCCCGGTATCAGGACGATCCCAAGCGTGTGTACGGCCTGACCTACGCCGGGTGCAACGTGACCTTCCGCGTGGAAGGGGAGACGGTGGTCGTTGTTGGGGTGGAGTAAAAAGTCTCCCTTGTGTAAAGGGGAGTTTCGCGCTTCCGAGCGCGAGGTACTTTTGCCCACAGCGGCAAAAGTACCCAAAAGCGCTGTTTGAAACCAAAGGTTTCAAAACTTCCTGCGCGCTACACATTGTGTAAAACTATAAATCTCTGCCACACGTTTGCGCAAAATTCCCTTTTTCGTTTCGTAAAAAGGATCGTCTCTACTCCTGCGCCGCTGCCGCTAATGCTTACATCGGACAGCGCTGTTGGTTCTACCGTTGATAACATCAGCGGCAGCGGCGCAAGAAGAAAGCCTATGCGTCATACGCAGCGATGACAACAATGTTCTGTGAACGCGTGGCAAAGGGTATCAAATATAAACAGAGCATAGCGTGGGCGGATTCTTAAACCGCAGGTTTAAGCGGCCTTTTTGGACACTTTTGGGGCCGAGGCCAAAAGTGTCCCGCGTCCGGAGACGCGGAATATCCCTCGCGCCGGGGCGCGAAACTCCCCCTTACAAATCTGATAAGGAACGAATCGATTATGAAAACAGTAACCATCTACACCGACGGCGCTTGCAGCGGCAACCCCGGCCCGGGCGGTTGGGGCGCTATCCTGGAGTGGCAGGGCCACGCGAAGGAGCTCTCCGGCGGCGAGGCCCAGACCACCAATAACCGCATGGAGCTGACCGCCGTGCTGACGGCCCTTGGTCTGCTGAAGGAGCCCTGTACCGTGGAGCTGTACAGCGACTCCAAATATGTGGTGGACGCCATCGACAAGGGCTGGCTGTACGGCTGGCAGAAAAAGGGCTGGATCAAGGCCGACAAGAAGCCGGTGCTGAACGTGGACCTGTGGCAGCAGCTACTGCCGCTGCTGGCCCGCCACGACGTGCACCTCCACTGGGTCAAGGGCCACGCCGAGAACGAGAAGAACAACCGCTGCGACCAACTGGCGGTGGCGGAGAGCAAAAAGTTCCGATAAACGCCGAATCCTTCGGCAAAAAGGCTTGTTTGTTTACAAATCATTTCCAATGTTCATAAAAAATTCATAGGCAATTCAAGATTCGGAAAAAAATATAGGGTACTATGATACTCATCCAAAAGGAAGCCAATCCTTATGTGATTTTTCTCTCTCTCCTAACAAAACACACAACAGAAAACGCCAACCCTTCCGGGTTGGCGTTTTCTGTTTTTGTGCACAGAGGACGGCACAGACTGAGTTTCCTGTAAGAAAACGTTTTTCACAAGGTCAAGAATGTATGGAACATTCCACTTATACCACTCGAAAAGTTCTGAAAATGAGCTAAAATGCACAAAAGAGGTAACATTTTTTCTACATTTATTCTTCGTTTCAGAGGGAGACAATGTTTCCTTTCCGTACTATAATGTTAGATGGAACAAAAAAGGCCGCATGGCGGCAACGAATGTGAAAGGAAAACAATATGGCTATCAAGATCGGCATCAACGGCTTTGGCCGCATCGGACGCATCGTCCTGCGCATTATGTGCGAAAACCCGGAGACCTTTGATATCCGCGGCATCAACCTGCGCAAGGCGGACATCGACTACATGGTATATCTGCTGAAGTACGACTCGGTGTTCCGCAACTTCCCGGGCATGGTGGAGCATGCCGGCGGCGACCTGATCGTGAATGGCCACAAGATCAAGGTGTACAGCGAGTCTGACGCCGCCATGATCAACTGGGCTGACAGCGAGGCCGAGTACATCATCGAATCCACCGGTGCCAACAACACCACCGACAAGGCCAGCCGTCACTTCAAGGGCGGCGCCAAGAAGGTCATCCTCACCGCCCCCGCCAAGGACGACGCCACCCCCACCTTCGTCTACGGTGTCAACAGCGACGAATACCGCCCCGACATGAAGGTCATCTCCAACGCGAGCTGCACCACCAACTGCCTGGCGCCCCTGGCCTATGTAGTACATAAGACCTTCGGCATCGAGCAGTCCCTCATGTCCACCATCCACGCCTCCACCGCCAAGCAGAAGGCCGTTGACTCCCGCGGCGGCAGCGACTGGCGCACCGGCCGTTCCATCCTGAACAACATCATCCCCACCTCCACCGGCGCCGCCAAGGCCGTGGGCCGCGTGATCCCCTCCCTGAAGGGCAAGATGACCGGTATGGCCTTCCGTGTGCCTACCGCCGACGTGTCCGTGGTGGATCTGACCGCCCGCCTCAGCACCAGCGCCTCCTATGCCGATATCTGCTATGAGATCCT
>CAKTZN010000018.1 GCA_934635545.1 uncultured Oscillospiraceae bacterium
TCGTTGACCTTGACGTGGAACACCACGGGTTTGCCGGCCAGCTCGGGGGTATAGTTCTCGGGGAAGGTGATGTCGATGTCCTTCTCCTCACCGGCCTTCATGCCGATGAGCTGATCCTCGAAGCCGGGAACGAAGCTGCCGGAGCCGATCTCCAGATCAAAAGCCTCGCCCTTGCCGCCGTCGAAGGCCACGCCCTGGTCAAAGCCCTCGAAGTCGATGTTGGCGGTGTCGCCCTTCTTGACAGCGCGCTCCACGACCACCAGACGGCTGTTGCGGTCGGCCATTTCCTTCAGGCGGGCGTTCACGTCGGCGGCCATGACCTTGACCTCAGCCTTCACGGCCTCGAGCCCCTTGTACTGGCCCAGCTCAACCTCGGGATACACAGCGACGGTGCACTTGAAGGTCGCGCCTTCCTTGCCCACGCTCTTGATCTCCACCTGGGGATAACCAACGACCTCCAGCTTCTGCTCGTCCACGGCGCTCTCGTAAGCGTCGGGCAGAATGGCGTTGACGGCTTCCTCATAAAAGACCTCGGCGCCGTACATGCTCTCGATCATCTTGCGGGGAGCCTTACCGGGACGGAAGCCGGGAATATTCATCTTACCGCGCATCTTCAGATACGCCTTGTTGACGGCGGCCTCGAACTCCTCGGCGCCCGCCTCGATGGTCAGAGCGACTCTGCTCTTCTCCAGTTTTTCGCAGCTTTTGACAGTCATTGTTGCTTTTCCTCCAGTTTACATCTATGTTGTGATGGCATAAGACTACAATTTAATTAAGCCAAGTGTATATGATATCAGAAAACAAATGGAATTTCCATACCTTTTTGCATTATTCGCAAATTTTTTTAGGGACAAAGCCCAGAAAATCACCGGCCACCAGTGAAAAAAGGGTGCCGCTGCGCGTTCCTTCGATGGCCCGGCGGTGGGATGCGCCGTGCAGGTGGCCGTAATAGCAGGCTTTCACGCCGTATTCCCGCAGCAGCCGCAGGATCTCGGGACACTCGTAGCCCTGGTAGATGGGCGGATAGTGGAGAAAGCACAGCTTCTCCCGATCCCCCGCCTCCTTCAGCGAGGTCTCAAGACGTCCCACCTCCCGCAGGAGGACCTTTTCATTGTGGGTGCCCTGGTTGTCCAGTTCATAGAACCAGCCCCGTGTGCCGCACAGAGCGATATCGTTGTAGTAAAGGCAGTTGTTGTGCAGGATCTCAAAGGTATCCAGTCCGTTTTCGGCGAAAAAGCGCTTCATCTTGGCGGCGGTATTCCACCAATAGTCGTGGTTGCCCTTCAAGAGGATCTTCTTCCCCGGCAGGGCATTGATGAATTGAAAGTCCAGCAGCGATTCCTCCAGGCTCATGCCCCAGCTCAGGTCGCCGCACAGCACCGTCACATCGTCGTCATGGAGCGGCGCGAAGCCCTCCCGGATACGGTTGACATAGTCATGCCAACCGTCGCCGAAGATGTCCATGGACTTGTCCGAATTCAGCGACAGGTGCAGATCACCCATTGCGTACAGTGCCATAAATCCCTCCTTTCCATCAGATCAGGCGGCGCAGATTGTTCCAGAAGATGTCCTCCAACAGCGCTTCGCCATAGCCACGGGTCTTCAGCGCGTCGTACAGCTTCGGCATATCCTGCATGCCGGTCAGGCCCGCGGCCAGCGCCTCGCACCCGTCCATATCGCCGCCCAGGCACAGCGTTTTCTCGCCGCCCAGGTTCAGGAAGTGCTCTACATGTGCCACCAGCGCGTCCATGGTGGGCTCCCCGACGAAATGCAGATACAGGTTCAGTCCCACCACGCCGCCCAGGTCGCGGATGGCCCGGAACTGGTCGTCGGTCAGGTTGCGGCGGTGGGAACAGATAGCCCGCGCGTTGGAATGGGACGCGATGATGGGCCGCCGCGCCATACGGACAAGATCCCAGAAGCCCGCGTCGGACAAATGGGACACATCGGGATAGATGCCGTACTCCTCCAGCACTCGGATGAAGTCCTTCCCTTCCGTAGACAGGCCCCGCTCCGGTTCCTCGGCATTGGTGCCGGACAGCACATTGGCCCGGTTCCACACCGGGTTCAGGAGCCGCACGCCCCAACCGGCCACCGTTTCGATTTTATGTACGTCGCAGTCGATGAGGTCGGCGCCCTCGATGCTCAGCAGCGCGGCCACCTTGCCCCGGGCCACCGCTTCATCTACCTCCGCGCCGGTGCGGCAGTGACGTGCGATGTCGGCGCTGTCCGCCATCTCCCGCAGGAAGAAGTCGTGCATCCGTTGGCACTGGGCCCACATGCCGTCAGCCGGAGCCTCCGCCGCGTCGTGGAACAGGGCGAAGAACTGGGCGCAGCGGCGGAACTGCCAGCCCCGCTCCAAATCGATATGGCCGCCGTTCTTCCGCAGATGGCTGACGGCGGCGTAATAGCGGCGCTGCTCCTCCCGGTTTTCGCCGTAGTCCAGGGCGGAATTCTCGCCGGTCTCCATGCAGCGGTAAACGGTATCGCAGTGGGCGTCAAAGTAGGACAGCATAACAATCTCCTTCATTGAAAAGCGTTTTTGATGTATTCTATGCGTGCCTCGTCAAAACCGTGCTCGGCATAGACCTCCGCCACATCGAACCGGGCGCAGCAATCCAGCCGCTTCTCCGCCAGGTACATCATGGCGGTCTTGCGCAGCTTGTTCTGCTTCTGATACGTCACATACTCCCGTGGCAGAGCCATGTCCAGATTGGTGCGGGTCTTGACCTCCACGAAGCACAGCACGTCGCCGTCCCAGGCGATCAGGTCGATCTCGCCGTAGCGGCTGCGATAGCCGTGGGCCGCCAGCCTGTACCCATTCTCCCGCAGATACCGGGCCACCATGGCCTCACCCTGGATGCCCTCTGCCCGGCTCATCGTCTGGCCTCCCACTTTTTCAGGAAGGTCATCCGATGCTCGGGACAGGGGCCGTATTCGTCCAGCATGGCATAGTGCTGCTTGGTGCCGTAGCCCTTGTGTTTGGCGAACTGATACTGGGGGTATTCCCTGTCCAGCACCTCGGTCACATACCGGTCACGGCTGACCTTGGCCAGAATAGAGGCCGCGGCGATGGAGGCGGAATGGCCGTCTCCCCCCACGATGCAGCGGTGGGGAATGGTGATGGCGGCATGCTGTCCATGATCCCGGTTGCCGTCGATCAGGGCCATGTCCGGCGTCAGGGCCAGGCCGTCGATGGCCATCTGCATGGCCTTCATCCGGGCGGAGAGAATGTCGGTGGCGTCGATCTCCGCCGCGCTGACGCTGGCCACCGACCATGCAAGCGCCGTGGCGGTAATCACGTCGTACAGCGCTTCCTGCTTCTTTTCCGTCAGCTTTTTGGAATCGTTCAGGCCCTCGATCAAGCACTCACGGGGCAGGATCACCGCCGCCGCATATACCGGGCCCATCAACGGCCCCGCTCCGGCCTCGTCCACGCCGCAGACCGTCTCGCAGCCCTGCGCCCATGATTCCTGTTCATATGTCCAAAGCTCCATAGGCGCTCCTTTCAGTAGGTCAGCGTGATCTTGCGGCAGTCCCGGCAGACGCAGGCGGAAAAGCTGGATTCGTTGGGAAAACTGGTGTTATAGGGGCCGTCCAGCACGATGCCGCCCTGCTTGGTGATGTACTTCCTGGTCAGGAACAGGGCGTCGATATCGCCGCCGGGCGGCAGGAAGAACAGACCGCGGCTATAGGACGTGATGATCTTCCCCTGTTCCATCTCTTTTCCGCAGTTTGGGCAGTTCATTCCCGCACCTCCTCCACCGTCTCCAGCGTGAAGCGGCCCAGCTTGCCGCCCCGGAACTCGTCCAGCAGGATGCGGGCCATGCGCTCGGTGTCCACCTCCGCGCCCCGCATCAGGAATCCCCGCTTCCGTCCCGCCTTGGTCAGCAGGTCGTAGCCGGTGTCGCCCTCCTCCACCTGGATCTTATACCGCTCGGTGAGGATCTCGGCGTAGTGCTTCCCCAGATAGTCCATCAGATAGCAGGCCAGCTCCTCGATATCCATCACGTCGTCCTTGATGGCGCCCGTAAAGGCTAATCGCTTGCCAACCTCTACATCATCGAACTTGGGCCACAGGATACCGGGAGTATCCAGCAGCTCCAGCGTGCGGTCCACCGGCACCCACTGCTTGGAGCGGGTCACGCCGGGGCGGTCCTCCGCCTTGGCGGTCTTGCGGTGGGCCACCTTATTGATAAAGGTGGATTTGCCCACGTTGGGGATGCCCAGCACCATCACGCGGACGGTGCGGCCCACCTGGCCCTTTTCGGCATAGGCGGCCAGCTTGTCCTTCAGAAGCTCACGGACAGCGGCGGCAAACTGCGCCGTGCCTGCGCCGCCCTTGGCGTTGGCCTCCAGCACCGCATAGCCCTTTCCCCGGAAATAGGCGGCCCAGCGCTTCGTCTCCTTGGGGTCGGCCTGATCCACGCGGTTCAGCACCACCATACGGGGCTTCCCCGCCGTCATCTCATCCACGTCCGGGTTGCGGCTGGACAGGGGGATCCGGGCGTCCAGGATCTCGCACACCGCGTCCATATTCTTGATCTCGGCCACGATCATGCGCTTGGTTTTCGTCATATGGCCGGGGAACCAGCTCAGTCCTTCTATCTGCATGGTGTGTCACCTCGCAATTCATAGTAATATAATAGTATACCATAGTTTTCCTGAAAAGAAAAGCCATAAATCGGCAACGGCACCCCATGCGGCGTTTTACCGCGTGGGGTGCCGGTTATTTCGAAGGTCACGCCGTCACTTCCGCAGCCAGTCCGGGCGGGAGCGGCTGTGGGCGCCGGAGACCAGTCCCATGATGGCAAAGGTGATGACGATGGAGGTGCCGCCGTAGCTGAAGAAGGGCAGCGTCAGGCCGATGACCGGCATGACGAACAGGCACATGCCCACGTTGGCCAGCACCTGGAACATCAGCATGCCCACCACGCCTACGCAGATGTAGGCGTCCAGCCTGTTGTTGGCGTTGCGGGCCACATAGATGCACCGCAGAATGATGGCCGCCAGGATGGCCAGGGCCAGCACGCAGCCCACCATGCCCAGCTCCTCGCCAATGACGGCGAAGATAAAGTCCGTGTGGCGGTTGGGCAGACTGGCGCTGTCGGTGCTCTGGGTCTGGATGCCCTTGAAAAGGCCCATGCCCGTCAGCTTGCCGCCGCCCAGGGTCAGCAGACTGCGGGTCTGCTGCCAGCCCTCGTTCATCGGATGGAAGCTGTGGTCAAACACCACGATAAACCGGTTTTTCATGTAATCCTCGATCACGTCCTCCTGCCAGAGGATGTAAAAAGCCAGCGCCGCGGTCAGTCCGCCGCCGATGAACCAGCCCTTGGACACCCCGGCCACAAAGCACATGCAGATGAAGATGGCCACAAACACCAGGTCGCTGCCCATATCGGAGGATATTTTATAATATAAAAGGAAGAACATCATCAGATGCGCCCCCAGGAACAGCACGTCCGGCACCTTTCGCAGCGTGCGGTTCTCCTGCAGCCACACAAGCTGCCAGGCCAGCACCACCGTGAAGGTCAGCTTCACGATCTCGGAGGGCTGGATCATAAAGGGCAGGAACGGGAAATCCAGCCACGCCAGGTTGCCGGTGTCGCCCGCCTCGCCAAAGGGGGATTTCAGCAGCAGGATCATGCCCAGGCCGAACAGTGTCAGCCACAGCCAGCCACGCTTTCGCATCAGCTCATTGACATCCACCAGGGACAGCAGGAAAAACAGGATGATGCCGATGACCGCGCCGCCGGTCTGCACCAGTACAAGGCGCAGCGTGTTCATATACCGGGTGGCAGAGTAGATCATCAGGATGCCGAAGGCTGTGGCGATGCAGCAAAGCGCCAGCAGCACCAGATCGGTCTGCCGTAAAATATCCCGTACAAATTCCCGCGCACGCTGCATGAACGATTCCTCCGTGGCTGCTGCCGGGGCGCCTGACACCCCATAATAATCCTGTACATTGTACCACAAGAACTTTTCCGTGTAAACCTGTCTTACCCCCTTTCTTTTTTGAACTTTTTGTGATACGATAATAAAAATGGCAGAATAGGGCCGTTTCACTTTCCGAAAGGACGTTTATCATGCAGTACATTTCCCGCAGCGTGTCTGATACCGAATCGTTTGGCCGCCAACTGGCCCAAAGGCTCCACCCCAATACGGTGGTGGCCTGCCGGGGCGGGCTGGGCATGGGCAAGACGGCCCTGACCCGGGGCATCGCCCAGGGGCTGGGCTATACGGGCCGGGTCACCTCCCCCACGTTCACCATCGTCAACGAGTATCTGGGCGAAACGCCGCTGTTCCATTTTGATATGTACCGGCTGGAGGATAGTGAATCGCTGTTTGACATCGGCTGGGAGGACTATCTGGAGCGGGGCGGCGTATGCGTGGTGGAGTGGAGCGAGAACGTGGCGGACGCCCTGCCCCAGGACGCCGTTGTGGTGACCATCGCCCGGGGCGAAGGTGACAACGAGCGGATCATCACCGTGGAAGGAGGCGGCATCGTATGAAAATACTGGCTTTGGAGACTTCGGCAAAATCCGTATCCGTGGCCGTGGTGGAAAACGGCGCGGTGCTGGCCAGTGCCTATCAGAACATGGGCCTGACCCACAGCGTCACACTGATGCCGCTGCTGGACAGCATGCTGAAAAACGCCGGACTGACGGCGAAGGATATGGGCCTCATCGCCGTGGCGGCGGGCCCCGGCAGCTTTACGGGTCTGCGCATCGGCGTATCCGCCGCCAAGGGACTGGCCTGGGCGCTGGAGCTGCCCTGTTGCGGCGTGTCCACACTGGAGGCCATGGCGGAGAACGCCCGCGCCTTCGAGGGAACGGTGATCTGCGCCATGGACGCCCGGCGGCAGCAGATCTACAACGCCGTGTTCGATTGCCATGACGGTGTGCTGACTCGCCGGTGCGCCGATCGCGCCGTGGCGCTGGAGATACTGGCGGACGAGCTGAAAAATGACAAAAACAGGAAAATAGTGGTTGGCGACGGCGCCAAGCTGTGCTATACTTATCTGTCGGAGCATGGGCTCCCCTGCTCTATGGCCCCGGCGGCTGACCTCTATCAGAACGCCGCGGGCGTGGGCCTTGCGGCGGAGCGCATGGCGGCAGAGGGCCGCACCGTAACGGCCCAGGCGCTGTGCCCGGTCTATCTCCGCCTCAGTCAGGCGGAACGGGAGCGGCTGGCCAAGGGACTGCCCATTACACTGGAGGATCAATAAATTTTAATATACGGAGGATAAGATCATGAACGAAAAGTTTCCTACCCTGCACATCGTAAACCACCCTCTTGTGCAGCACAAGCTGACTGTGATGCGCGATAAGAACACCAGCGTCAAGGACTTCCGCACCCTGGTGGGCGAGATCGCCATGCTGCTGACCTACGAGGCCACCCGTGACCTGCCCACCACCCTGAAGACCATCGAGACGCCGCTGTGCACCTGCGAAATGCCCGTGCTGGCCGGTAAGAAGATGGCCATCGTTCCCATCCTCCGTGCAGGTCTGGGCTTCGAAGACGGCATCCTCAACCTGATCCCCTCCGCCCGCGTGGCGCACATCGGCATGTACCGCGACGAAGAGACCCTGGAGCCCCACTTCTACTTCCTGAAGTACCCCAAGGATATCGCCGAGCGCGATGTGCTGATCGTGGATCCCATGCTGGCCACCGGCGGCAGCGCCGACATGGCCATCACCAAGATGAAGGAGCTGGGCTGCAAGAACATCAAGCTGATGATCCTGGTGGCCGCGCCCGAGGGCGTGCAGTTCATCTATGACCGTCACCCCGACGTGGAGATCTACTGCGCCGCGCTGGACGATCACCTGAACGAAAACGGCTATATCGTGCCCGGCCTGGGCGACGCCGGCGACCGTATTTTCGGTACCAAGTAAAAATAGTTCTTTACAGTCTGCGCCATTCGTCGTATAATAGAAGGAACAAATTAAAGGGAAAGGCGGTGCCTCAATGGACGATTACACCAGAAAATTCAATGCCGCAGAGGATCGGGACGAGCAGATACACCATGTACTGACCTCGGTATATGAGGCGCTGAAGGAAAAAGGCTACGACCCGGTGAACCAGATCGTGGGCTACATCCTGTCCGAAGATCCCACCTACATCACCAATCACAACGGCGCCCGCACCCTGATCTGCAAGATCGACCGGGACGAGCTGCTGCAGATCCTGGTGAAGCGGTATCTGGATATTTGACCGATTCATTGTACAAAAGAGAGGAAAACCGTTCGGTTTTTCTCTCTTTTTGTCGGTTTTACAAACCTTTCGGCCGCAGATTTGACAGAGGTTGATTTTTATGCTATACTGTTGTGCAATTCTTGTAAACAGGAGGTAATCAACTCAATGGCAGATGTGAAAAAAGGCAATGGCCTTGTCTATAAAAACCATCCCCTGCGGCGGATCGACAACCTGATCTACTACGGCTCCATGGCGGATAAGTATATCGTCATGTTCCAGATCCTGGAGTCCAAGAAGGAGCAGGATATGGACGTCGCCACCCGCGTTTCCGTGCAGCTCCAGTTGACCGACCCCGACCTGAAGTCCCGCGACCGCGTGGTGAAGAAGTCGGAGAAGAACAGTCTGTATGCCGCCATGGATGTGGGCTCCATCTGGCTGGAGCGTGCGCTGGCCGGAAAGCTGTAAGGGGGCATCCCGATGAGATCACACAAGCACCGTATGCTTGCCGCGGCAGTGCTGTCCGCGGCAATGCTATGTAATACCGCCGTCTGCGCCTGGGCATCCGCCACGGATGCGTCCGCCGCGCAGGGTTCCGCGGCCATCAAGACCGCGCTGACCGCCGGACTGGAGGTCAACGAGCAGAAGCTGGAGCTCCCCCGCCTGCTGCCCAGCGAAACCAAGGTGAAGTCTGTTGGCCGCGTGCTGGAAAAGGACGTGCCCCTGTTCTTCGACCCCACCGAGGAGAGCAACGTCTACATCCTCCTGCCGCTGGATGCCATCGTGTCCGTGATGGAGGATCTGGGCGACTGGTTCCGGGTCAGCTATAACGACTGCACCGGCTTCATCCCCCCGGAGTACATCGATCTGCTGAAGTATGAGGAAGCCTTCGAGACCTACGGCGTGGTGGATGCCGAGGAGATGTCCCTGCTGGAAGCGCCCGGCGGCGACAGCGAAGTGCTGGCCACCCTGAAGGATGGCGACCGGGTCGAGGTCTCCGGCCTTGATAATGGCTACTTCGCCGTCAAGAGCGGCGACAAGACCGGCTACGTCACCGGCGACGACCTGGATCTGACGATGGAGAAGGAAGCGCCCAAGCCCAAGGTCACCGTGAAGGCCGCGAAGAAGGCCGACACCACCGCGGCGACAGAGGAAGGCACCGTCGAGAGCGGCACCGACACTGTCGTCAGCAGCGGCTCCGGCAGCGATATCGTCTCCTTCGCCATGCAGTATCTGGGCACCCCCTACGCCTACGGCGGCACCGGCTCCGGCGGCTTTGACTGCTCCGGCTTTACCATGCACGTCTTTTCCAATTTTGGCGTCAGCCTGGCCCACGGCGCTACCCCCCAGTTGAACAACGGCTACACCGTGTCCCAGAGTGAGCTGCAGCCCGGTGATCTGGTGTTCTTCTTCGGCACCTACAACACCAGCAGCGCCGCCAGCCATGTGGGCATCTATGTGGGCGGAGGCCAGTTTATCCACGCCTCCACCAGCCGCGGCGTCATCATCTCCAGCCTCAGCGAGAGCTATTACGCCAACCGTTATCTGACGGCCCGCCGCGTGTTCTGAGAAAACTGTACATCTCCCCTGTTCCCCGGACAGATCGTCCGGGGAACTTTTTTGCCTTCAGGGGTTGACAAATCTCCTCCACGTGCATATACTGTACATATCGAATATATACAGTTGTGACGGAGGTGACCATATGGATCTGATCATCAGCAACGCCAGCGGAAAACCCATCTACGAGCAGATCTATACCCAGATCAAGAACGCTATCCTCTCCGGTGAGCTGTCGCCGGGGGATGCCCTGCCCTCCATCCGGGCGCTGGCCAAGGATCTGCGCATCAGCGTCATCACCACCACGCGGGCCTATGACGAGCTGGAGCGGGATAGCTTCATCGACCGGGTGCCCGGAAAGGGCTGCTATGTGGCGGAGAAGAACCTGGAGCTGGTGCGGGAGGCCCATCTGAAGCAGATTGAGGATCACATGAACGCGATCGTCGATCTGGCGGCGGGCTGTTCGCTGACAGAAGAGAAAGCCGTGGAGATGCTGCGGCTTATGTGGGATATGAAAGGAATGGATAAGGAATGTTGAACGCGATTGAGATAAAGGGACTGGTGAAGGAGTACCCCGGCTTCCGGCTGGACGGCCTTGACCTGACGCTGCCCTCCGGCAGCATCATGGGGCTGGTGGGCGAGAACGGCGCAGGTAAAAGCACCACCATCAAGCTGATCATGAACGCCGTCCGCGGGGACAGCGGCACGGTCTCCGTGCTGGGCACCGACAATCAGAGCGCCGCCTTTGCCGCGGTGAAGGAGGACATCGGCGTGGTGCTGGACGAGGCGTACTATCCCGAGGTGCTGAACGCCAAAGACGTGGGCCGCATCATGGCGGATACCTACCGCAACTGGGAGCCGGACGCCTTCGAGGACTATATACGGCGCTTCGGCCTGCCCTGGGACAAAGCCTTCAAGAACTATTCCCGTGGCATGAAGATGAAGCTGGCCATCGCCGTGGCGTTGTCCCATCAGGCGAAGCTGCTGATCCTGGACGAGGCCACCAGCGGCCTTGATCCCATGGTGCGGGATGAGATCCTGGACATCTTCAACGAGTACACCCGGCAGGAGGATCGCTCCATCCTGCTGTCCTCCCACATCGTCAGCGATCTGGAGAAGATCTGCGACTACATTGCCTTTCTGCACAGGGGAAAGCTGGTGCTGTGCGAGGAGAAGGACCGCCTGCTGGAGGAATACGCGCTGGTGCGGCTGTCCCACCAGCGGCTGGCCGACCTGCCGGAGGACAGCGTTGTGGGCGTGGAGAACGACCCCTACGGTGTGCGGGCGCTGGTGCGGCGGGACATGGTGCCCCACGATCTGCCGCTGGAGCACACCAATCTGGAGGATATCATTCTGTTTCTGGCGAAGGGAGGCACGCAGAAATGAAAGGCTTACTGATAAAGGACTGGAAAACCCTTCTGAAGCAGATGCAGGTCATGCTGGTCATCGTGGTGGTGTTCGCCTGCATCCCCGGCACCTATATGGCGGCATTCGCGCTGTTTTATGCCGCCATGCTGCCCATTACGGCGCTGGCCTATGACGAGCGGGCCAAGTGGGATGAACTGGCGGCTATGATGCCCTACACCACCAGATCCATCGTGGGCAGCAAGTATGTGCTGGGCCTGACGCTGGTGCTGCCGGTGCTGGCGCTGTCCATGCTTTCCCGGCTGATCGTCCATTCCGCGCCCATCGTAAGCGAGGAGACCATGTCGCTGCTGATCACGGCGTGCCTGTCCCTGATCCTGATGGCCATCGACCTGCCCTTTATGTTCCATTTCGGCGTGGAGAAGGGCCGCCTGATCTACATTCTTCTCACCTGCGCCTTTGTTCTGGCGGGCGTCAATTATGCCGGAAAGCTGGCGGATACGGTCAACGGTATCGAAGCCGCCATGGTCACCACCGTGCCGCTGCTCCTGTTGGCCGCCGCCGTGATCGCGCTGTTCCTCTCCTACGTCATCTCCGTCCGGGTCTACCGGGCGCGGCGGGGATGACCTCTGCCATAAAGAAAAGGACGGCCCAGCCGTCCTTTTTCTTTATGTAACACATTTCTTACAGGGTGTCAGACCACGCTGCTGGGCCTCCGCCCAGGTGATCTCCTGCCCGTTTTCGCCGGCGCAGGCGGCGTCATAGTGATAGCGCTTGCCGCTGGGCGCGGCGTATATATGCGCGGCATCGGAGGGCTCCGCCGGTGCGGTGACCTCCTCCTGCGGGTTCTGCGCCGGTTCCGACTGCGGCGGCGCCGTCTGGGCAGTTACTGTCTGTTGGCCGTGCTCCTGCAGATAGACCTCAAAGGTATCCCGGTGATACTGCTCCTTCTGCTCCACCCGCAGGACGATGTACCCGGTCGCCACGCAGCACAGCAGCAGGCACAGGGCGATCTCCGGCAGACAGCGGCCCAGGGGCACCGCCAGCAGCTTTTGCAGCAGCGCCTTCAGGGACGGCCTCTGCCGCCCTTCCCCGCCGGATGATCTCGTTTGCCGCTTTAACACGTCCGCTGTCCCCCTGTCCGCTTATTTTTTCTCAATGCGCGTCAGCATCCTGACGGCGTATTTCAGGAACATCTTCACCGCCGGGGACACATCGGCCTTGGAGTGCATGGCCACCCCCAGCGTGATCTGGGAGGGCGGGTCGATGGGCAGCATGGCGATGTCGCAGATGCGCTTCTCCGTAATGAGCTGGTTCATAACGCTCATACCCAGCCCCTGCTCCACCATGGACATGACCGACAGGCTTTCCAGCGTGGTGAACTGCACATTGGGCTCGATGCCGTTCTGCAAAAACAGCGCCTCCACATCGTCGTCACAGCCCAGCGCCGGCATAATGAAGCGGTCATACTTACAGTTCTCCAGCGGATAGTACTCCGCATTGGCCAGGGGATGATCCCGTGGCAGCAGCGCCAGCATGGGATCCTCCGCCAGGGGGATGAATTCATAGGGCATCCCCTCCTGATAGCTGAGGAAGCCGATGTCGGCAGCCCGGTCGTCCAGCCACTTGGACACCTCCTGCCAGATACCCTCCATCAGCTTGATGCGGATCTGGGGATAGTCCCGCTGAAAGGCGCTGATCACCGCCGGCAGCCAGTGGGTGGCGATGCTGGAATAGGAGGCGATGGTGACGCTGCCGATCAGCAGTCCGTTCATTTCCGCCGACAGCTCGAAGATCCGGTCCTCCTGCCGCAGAAACTCCCGCACGGTGGGCAGCAAGAGCTCACCGTTCTCCGTCAGCGTCACGCCCTTCGTATTGCGCCGGAATACCGGAAAGCCCAGCTCCTTCTCCAGCGCCGTCACCAACTGGTTTACGCCGGAGGGCGTATAGCTGAGTGCCTCCGCCGCCTTTGAAAAGCTCCCTGTCTCCGCCGCCGCCAAAAACGCTCTGCACCGGGCTGTCTCCATAGCTGCCCCTCCTTTTATTCTATCAGTATCTCTGACATCTGCCGTCAGATTTTATCGCTTCACTTTTCTTGTTAAATATTCTACTATATACTCGTATAAAGCACAAGCCCCAAAATTCAAATTTTCAAGGAGGACTCTGCCATGAAAAACATCCGTGCTTACCTGACGATCGCCGTGGTTTCCCTCATGCTGGTGGCGGCATCCGCCTTTTCGCTGAGCGGTATCGCCCACGCCGGCGCCGTATGCGTGCCGCTGCTGTTCGGCCTGGTGTTCTGCTGGAGCGCCGTCAAGGCCGCGCTGGCTGCCATGGATAGCGACGCCCACCGCGACACCGCCACCGCCGTCTGCTCCGTCCCCGTTTGTCTGGTGCTGGCGTAAGTATTTCCGGTATCGTATTTGAAAATATCCGCATGTCGTATGGCATGCGGATATTTTTTATTGCGTTACGCCTCCGGCTTCTTCTCGAACTCCTCCGCCACGTCCATCAAGAGCTGGCGGATGGGCAGATGTTGGGGACACGCCTCCTCGCACCGGCCGCACTTCACGCAGTCGGACGCCTTGTGTCCGGAGCGTGCGTGTACCTCGTGATAGTAGTAGTCGGCGTTCCAGTCGTGATAGAACTGCTTGGTGTTCATCACGGCGAACAGATCCGGGATGGAGATGTGGGCCGGGCACCCGGCCACGCAGTACCGGCATGCGGTACAGGGGATCAGGTTCATGCCCCGGAATATCTCCTGCACCTTTCCCACCGCTGCCAGTTCCCGCTCATCCAGCGGCTGGAAGTCCTTCATAAAGCTGATGTTGTCCTGCATCTGCTGCATGTCGCTCATACCGGACAGCACCATCATGATGCCGGGGAACCCCGCCGCGAAGCGGATGGCATAGCTGGCGGGGCTGCCGCCCCGGAGCTCGTCCAGCACGGCCTTGGCGCTGTCCGGCAGCTTGGCCAGATTGCCGCCCTTCACCGGCTCCATCACGATCACCGGCTTATCGTATTTCCGGCACACCTCATAGCACTTGCGGCTCTGCACCGCGGGATCGTCATAGTCCAGATAGTTGAACTGGAGCTGCACCACCTCGATCTGGGGATACTCCGTCAGGATCCGCTCCAGTACCTCTGCCCGATCGTGGAAGGAGATGCCCACATGGCGCACCTTCCCCTCCGCCTTCAGGGCGAAGGCCGTCTCATAGGCCCGGCAGTTCTTGAAGTGCTTGAAGATCTCCGCACTCTGGGCGTGCATCAGGTAGAAGTCGAAGTAGTCCACGCCGCAGGCCTCCAACTGGCTCTCAAAGAAGGGGCGGATGTCTTCCTCCTTCTTGAAATAGAAGTTGGTCAGCTTGTCGGTCAGGATGTACCGGTCACGGGGATAGCGGCTGGTCAGACAGGGCTTCAGTGCCTTTTCGCTCTTCCCGTCCAGATAGCCGTGGGCAGTGTCGAAGTAGTTGAAGCCCGCCTCCAGAAACGCGTCCACCATGCGGCTGGTCTGCTCAATGTCCACCTCTTTGTCCTGCATGGGCAGGCGCATAAAGCCAAAGCCGAAATTCTTCTTGATCTTGTCCATTGTCAAACACTCCTTCTTCTCAAAAGCTGCTGTTACTCTCACTCTCTCCTATATTATCACACCACCGTCCGGAAGAAAACACTTTTTTCGCGCCTGGCTCTTGACAAGAGGAAATGCCACGCTATAATATAGCTAACGAACATTAGTTAGCTATATTGTCATCGATTAACAAGGGCAAAAAAGGCAGATCATGAAAAAGACATTGGTACAAAAGCTGGGCCTGCTGGGGGTCGTCAGCTTTCTCTCCTATCTGGCGGCGGTGGTTTTCGCGCCGCTGGCCTACCCCGGCTACAACTGGATGGCGCAGGCTGTCAGCGACCTGAGCGCCGCCAACGCGCCGTCCCTGGCGCTGTGGAACCAGCTCAGCGCCCTGTATAACGCCTGTGAGGTGGTCTGCGTCACGGTGGTCTCCATCGGCATCCAGGGGCGGAAGACCCGACTCCTGCGCACCGGCATCTATCTCTTCGCCGTCATGGAGTGGATCTCCGCCATCGGCTACCGCATGTTCCCCCTCTCGGACAGCGGCTATGCCGGAGCATTCCAGGATGTCATGCACATGGTGGTGACCGCCGCGGTGGTGCTGCTGTCCATCGTGTCGCTGTCGCTCATCATCGCCGCGGGTGTGAAGGATCGCCGCTGCCGCTCCTATGGTATCTGCGCCGCCATCGCTCTGGGCATGATGCTGGTGGGCGCGGTGGGCATGAAGCTGGTGCCCGCCGCGTATTTCGGCGTGGTGGAGCGCTTCAGCGTCTTCGCCGCTACGGGCTTCAACGCCGCATTGGGGCTTCACCTGTTCTGTGACGACACTGCCAAAGCCTGAATACGTCAGTAAAGTGTGTTGCCTTTACACCACTGAAAATATCAAAGAAACGTAAGGAGAAATTTTTTGAAACTGAGCACCATGTCACTGGAGCGTGTGGCCTGACCGGGAGGTCTGGCAAATCTATTTCACACGCCATTCCTCCCGGAAGATCGGACACATATCTTCAGGAGGAGTAAAAATGAACCGCGAAAACAAACGCAAAACCTTTGAAAAAGGCTACTATAAGACACACGCCTGCCATGACGCCTTCACCTGCAAGGTCTGCGGCAGACTCTGCACGCCGGAAAACGCCGGAAGCGACCACCGCAACCACTGCCCCAACTGCCTCAGCAGTCTCCATGTGGACATCGAGCCGGGCGACCGGGAGAGCGACTGCGGCGGCATCATGGAGCCCATCTCGGTCTGGGTGCGCAAGGGCGGCGAATGGGCCATCATCCACCGCTGCAAGCGCTGCGGCGCGCTCAGCTCCAACCGGGTGGCGGCGGACGATAACCCCATGAAGCTCATGTCCATCGCCATGAAGCCCCTGTGTGAGCCTCCCTTCCCGCTGGAGCGCATTGAGGAGATGACGGCCCTTATGGCAGGCGACGGCCGGTTGAAATAGCAGCCAACGGACACAGGTGGGGCGG
>CAKTZN010000019.1 GCA_934635545.1 uncultured Oscillospiraceae bacterium
ACTCTCCACCCTGCACAAGACGCTTCATCCAGCTTTCGGCGGGTGCAGCGTCCGCCCGGTCGCCGTCCATGCAGCAGACCGCCACAGCGGGCAGCGCCGGGGCCAGCATGGTGAAGAACGAAAGCTGTTCAACGTCCATTGCGGCGGGCCACCTCCAATCTCGCTGCTTCCGGGCCGCAGCGTAACTGGGTGGCCTCTTTCGACACGGCTTCCAACAGCTTTCGCTCTTCTTTGGCCTTGAGCATCTTCTGCATCTTCCGGTGAGCTATAAGGCAACGGCGTGTCATTTCGCGTTCACCTTCAATCTTCTCTATGGCTTCCTGCCATTCCTTGAGAAGCTGGCTCTGCCATGTGCATTTCCAGATTGCGTTATAAAAAGCCTCCTCTGCGATATCGTCCGGTGTATCCTTAATAGGCGATCTCGCCCAAATCTCCGCAATACTGGCGCGGCTTTCCGCCGTCTGCGGTCTTCCGAAATGGGCTTCGGCAGCGGCGAGGAGCTTTGTCATGAGTTCTACGGTCACTATTTCACTCCCTTGAAAATATTTGCGTAGGCTTCAGCTACATTCTCGGTGGGCTTCTTTCCGCCTCCGGGGGGCCCGGATTTTCCGCCCTGTTGTCGGTTCTGCCATTGTTCATCGCTCGCAGCTACGCCAGCAGGATTTGTAATGCCGTCTCGCTTCCAGCCTCTTAGAGTGCCGTCCACATACGTCCAGTTTCGTTTCCCGGCCTCAGCAGCTCGGTCAATCGCCAGCAGAATCATCTCGGTGCTGAACACATCCATCCAGCTTTTTAGCTTATAGCCAACAGAGGGAGGAAAATCTCCGAACACCTCTTGTATGTGATTTGCGATTGATGCAAGGTCTTTGTCTACCGGTTCCGGATTAACAACAGTAGTAGTAATATCTGATACGTTAGTATCAGTTTGTACTTTGTACTTTGTACTTTGGTTTTTATGGGTTTCGTTGGGTTCTTCATGGGTTTCCGTGGGTTTCTCTGAAAACCCATCGGTTTTTTTGGGTTCTTCTGAAAACCCATCGGTTTCTTTTGCTTTTCTAGGTCTGCCACCTTTGCGCCCATTTTGGCGATTTACCTCGATGGTGCGCTGATACGTTTTCGTGTTCTCGTCCAAAAACGACCGCATGGCCTCGAACGCTATCTGTTCGATGGGTTCAAGTTCTTCCGGCTCCGTGCCGCTTTTGACGTACTCGGCCATCGCAAAAAACACTCTGCGAAAAGCTGCATCATCAAGAACGTTCAGGAGTTTGAGCTTGTCAAACGGTATCAGCAATCCTTTTGGGCGGGCAACCTCGATTTCGTCCGCCATCGGCTCACCTCCTTTCTGCGGCAGATGGATTAGAACGGCAGGTCGTCCTTATCAGTGTCGATGATGCGGCTATCGTCGTCGTATTCGGGCGCAGCTGCCGGGGCAGGTTGTTTATCCGGTGCGGGCGCGGAAACGTTCTGCGGCGGCTCAGAACTGGGGTCAAAGGGTGTTTCTCCATCCACAGGCTCGAAGCCGTCCGTCTGGGGCTGTCCGGGCTGGTCATAGAGCTGCTGCATGATGTCGATGCCCTGCTGCACCCACCGGGCGATTACCGCGCCGTCTGGGAAAATTCCGTCAACGTCGAGATTCCAGTATGTCTTGCCGCCGGATTCGTGGCTCTTCAGCTCCCGGCCAAAAGCCATGATAGCGTCGCCCTTCTGTAATAGGCCGTCCCACTGCTCCAGATTGCGCCAGATGCAGCACTCGACAAAGAGGCTGTTCCATTTGCCGGATTCATCTTTGGTGTTGCTCGCCTTAACGCTGAGGCTCAAAAACTGGCTCCCTGACCGGGTTTCCTTGATTTCAGGCTCGCGGGACAGGGTACCTAAAACCTGCGCTCCCGTCTTGGTCTGGATAATCATTCGACATCGCCTCCACCGTCAAACGGATCTTCGTCGCTCTCGACAGTCCCGATGGTCAGCGGTGCAGGTTCTTCCTTCTTAGGTTTCTGGATGCGGCGGCGGGGAGGAACAGCGCCAGCGGCGGCAGCTTCCTCGGCAGACAGCTCCCGGAAGTCAGCCTCTGCGTCTACGGGAGATTCGCTTTCATCAATCAGGCCGCCAAAGGTGGCAGGAAAGGCCTCTCGCAGAGTGTGAACCAGCGCCACCTTGCGAATCATGGTGGCAGGCTTCGTTACCCAGAGGGACTTTTTGGTGTCATATTCGCTGAAGTTCACTTCCTCGTAGAATGGGCGGGAGCGGTCTTTGCGGTAGGTCTTTGCCCAGCCGCCAACCAAAATTTCGCCCTGATAGACGATAGAGCCTTCACGATGAATCAACTCTCCGGCTTCAGCATCCATCACAATGATGCCAGCCTCAAAGCCGTCGTACTGAGGGTGCGCCTCTGCCATCTTCATGTAGCAGGTCTTGCCCAGAACAATGGTGCTGGCGGTATCGCCGTTCTTGTTGTCGTAGTGGATGAGGTAGGCTTCCTTGGTGAAGGGGTTGAGGTGGTACTGCTTGCACGTTTCCAAGAAGATGCGACACTCGGCGATGGTAGCTTCCTTGCAGATAAAGTTCCGCACATCATCGAAGGTGACGGTCATGCGCTGGCCATCCATCGCCTCAATTTCAACAGGGGTAGAAGATGCAGCAGACTGCATGGCCTCATTCTGCTGCCGCGTCTGGGTGGTAAAAGAACGACCCTGCGTGACGGTTGCGGTAGTAGGAGCAGTGGCTCCAGTTCTTGAAGTGAATCCCATTTTAGTGACCTCCATAAATTGAAAATTATTTGATGCTGCCAAAGCGGAACTGACGTTCCTTGGCGGCATTTCGGAACCATTCGATATCTTCCGGGCTGAACTCGACCCAGAAATAATACTTCTTGCGGGCCGGAGCGCTGGGCTGTGCAGCAGCCATCGTCTGCATTGCCTCGACATCCAACCGGCCATCCGGCGTGATGAACGCGGCAGCCTGCGTTGCAGCGGCGGCTTGTGCCCGCATCTCGCGTTCTTCAGCCGTCGGGGGAACGATTACCGGGGCCGACATCCGTGCCCGCTCTGCCGCTTCTCTGGCGGCCTCGGCCTCCCTCTGCGCTGCGCGGGACTTCTCGCGGCGGGTATGCTCGCGGACGGCCTCGTTGACGCTCAGGTTGCGCAGGTATTCGGTGGTGCAGGGTTCGACATCCTCTCCGCAGTTCTCGCGGATAAAGTCAAGGTCGCTGCGAATACCCTCAACGGCCTTGCACAACGTCTTTTTTGCTTCTGCGAGGTCAAAGGTCTTGTTCAGCCAGCGGGTATCCAGCAGACGTTCAAAGGGAATCAGCGGTTCCAGCTCGCCGATGCAGTCTCGGTATACCAGCTTCAACGTGGATGCCTTTTCATCTTTTTCGGCCTGTTCGACGGCCTTGACCTGCTCGTCAATCGCGCCGGAGACCTTTTTGCATTGCTCACGCATTGCCTTAATGTCAGTCTGAAAATCTTCCAGCGGCTTCAGATAAATCTTTTTGGCAGCCGTTACCGCCGCACCCAGCTGCTTATCCCAGTTGTTGATCTTGGCGCGGTCGTCTTTGGCTCCCTTGATGCTCTCCGGGGTGTAGACGCGGCCAGTGTAGGTCGCAAGCATCTCGTCGAGGTTCTGCTTCACCTCGTCTTTGTTCCAGCTCATGGCCGGAATCACCGGGTTCTGCACCCGGACGGTGAGTTCATTCGTCATCATCGTCTTTGTCCTCCTGCTCTGCGTCACGCGGCAGAAAATAGTAGTCGTCGGGCGGCTCCAGCGGTGGGCCGAAGCCGTCAAGCGCTATATCGTACATCGGATTCATCAGTCAGACCACCTTTCGGTTGTTGCTGTTCTTGGCGTTCCAGGTCTCGGTGCGCTCAACGCACCCATAGTGGCTGCTCTGATGGTTCTCCATGCGCATCTCATGCAGGGAGAACGCCAGTCCGCTTGCAAGCGCAACCAATACCCACGGGGCCACCTTTGCGGCGGCCTCCGGCTCCCAGCGCCCACACGCGACAAGCGCGTGAACCACGAGGCAATTTGCCCAGCAGACCACCTGACCTGCTCCAACCATCGCCAGCGCAGCGATAGCGATTTTTCCGATTTTCCGCATGATGTGTTCCTCCTGCTTTATTTTTTCGGCGCTTTCTTGCGCTGCTTCTTCGCTGCGCTGACCGGGGTCAGCGGCTTCATCAGCTTTGGCGGCTTTGGGTCGTTGCGATGGAGTTTGTAATTTTCCACGTCCTCTGCCTTAAAAAAGAACTTGCTCCTGCTGCCTTTTTCTCCGTGCGAGTACGCAACGAGCTTTCCTTCCAGTCTCATCTGGAGGACACGCTGACGGCAAACACCAAGGGTCTCTGCGGTTTCCTGAGTGGTGTAGTATTCAGGCACGTTCTATGCCTCCTTTCTGCGGTTGGCTCCCGCGACACCCTTTCGGGTGTTTCGGCCCGTGCCGCCGGGCCATCATCAGGCGGGGTTTACGTTTGCGTAGGCCATTTTCGCAGCCCGCAAGGTCTTGAACATCTCTATAACATCGTCGATGTACTTACCGCCGACATCGCCGTACACGCACCAGCGCCAGCACCACCGGCCATCAATGCGAACCTGCCGTTGCCGGATATAGCACTTGCCATCCTCGCGGACGTATCTATCAGAATCCTTGAGCCACTTCATTTTTCAACCCTCCTATTCTTTGACCTCGCACACGTCGGTCACTTCGTAGACATCCAGACCGTGACCGGTTTCGTCAACCAATCGCTGAACCGCTACGTTGCGAGCGTCTATCGGGTCAGTAGCGTTGACTTGGTACGAATCCCAGAATCGGTCAGCCGTGTTATAAACCGAAACTTCGTAGCGCTTCATCGTTCAGCCCTCCACATTGACCATCGAGGTCAGGTTGTACAGCGTTTCGTGGTCGTCCCACGAGATTTTCTCTTCCTCGAACGCCCGGTCGATCTGCGCCCAGCAGTCGTCCCTGTCGTTCTCCGTCTTGATAGCAGCGATGGCTTTGACCAGCTTCTTGAACATATTGCATTTTCCTTTCCGTTTTGGCGTGGCTTGTTTACGCTAGTTATTATACTAGCTTTAAGCTAGTTTGTAAATAGCTTTGCGCTAATTCCAAAAAATATTTTAGCCAGCAGCTAATTGCTGGCAGATAAAAAATAGGCGTTTCGCCAATTTGCCATATCAAAACAGTGACATTTGCCCAGCATCTTCCGGGGCCTCAGCTGGAGGCTTCGGAGATGGGGGCTTGTACGTCCGCGTCTGGGTCAGAACGTCGATCTCGCAGAACTCGAAGCCTTTGCAGTGGTTCAGTCGCCGCAGGGCAGGGCCGTCCAACATCTCGTCTTTGTAGCTGCAATAGGCAAGATCGTCATCGTTCAGACAGGCGTTGCAGCAGTACCGGCAGTATTGCTTCATCGCGGGGCCTCCCAGAATCCAAAGGTTGCGGGAAGTTCCATCCAGTGGGTAACGCGGCTCCCAGACCTCCCTTCGGTGTTTTCTGGGTCGAGCAAGGCGTTTATAATTCTCGCACACCCATCCCAGCCAACAGAGAAAATTTTCTGCTCTGTATCATACATCGCAGGTGAAACGTACTCCCCATAGCTTTCATCTGGATAAAATGGTGAGCACTCCAAATCCCACGTTATGACATTCACAAGGCAGGGCACAAATATATCATCTTCCTTGTCAGATTCGGGAAGCCGTGTCTTGATGCTGACCCACTGTCCAGCGAGCTGTCCCTCTTCGTCACCGGCTAAAAGGCCAACAGGAACTTTCAGCCCAGCCGCGAACTTGGCCAGCATCTTGGCCGTCGGGTTGGCCCCGCCATTCTCGTACAGGCTCACCGTCTGCTTGGTCACGCCCATTCTTTGGGCAAGCTGAATCTGTGTGATGTGAGCGTCTTTTCGTGCTGCACGAATTTTCTCTCCGATAGAATCAGACATCTTTCAGTTCCTCCACATAGCACCAGCTTTGAGGCGGGCGAGTGACCTCCACAGGCCGCATACCGAACCGTGTGCTCTGCAAACCTGTAAACGTTCGCAGCTCGCGCGGCTGGTCATAAATCTTCAGGTCGGAGATATGCCACGCCCAGCCGTGGCACTTGTTCAGGTAGCGGACAATGCGATCTCTGTCCATGCAAGCCATTTCTTCGACATCATCCGGGGCGCGGCATATCGGTGCAAGCTCCCAAATCTTGTCGCAAACGAACTCGCCAATGACCGTACCATCCAACCGCTGCCAGCCTTTGCCGGGGACGATTCGCAACCAGCCCATCTTCGACCGCTCTTTCGTGCAGTAGATGTAGCACTTGAATGGAGGCTTCACGCCCTCCGGCTTCGTCTTACGCACCTCAACGGTCTTTTCTTTCAGGACGATTTTGCTGCACCATACCGGCTGGATGCTCAATAGAACTGCTTTCATTCATCCACCTCCGGCAGCTTAGGAAGCGGCATCCAGATAGGGTACTCATCTGGGAATAGTGCAACCAAATCAAAATCCCATGTTTCGACTGCGCCTTCAAAGGCACCGCATTTCGTTACGGAGAGAACTTTGCCGCGCTCATCGGCATCTTCCTCGGTAGGAGGAGCCACATCGGTCTTCCTCCAATGCAGACGGTTCGCCAGAATGAGCAGCGAATAAGCTGAGTTCATCTCCTGCTCATTCTCGCAGTGGATGGTCACATCGAACTCGTTGTTGTGCGCAGTGCAGATTTCATCAGACATTGTTCTTAGCCTCCTCTCAGTAATACTCGATTTCTACCAGCGAGGTGGACACCAACTCGAAGCGGCCATCTACCAGAGGAATGCGCAGAAGCCGGTACTCTTTCTCGTAGGAGTAGGAACTCGGCACCAGTTCGGAAAAGCTGTCCACAGTGATTGTATATTTCGGAGACCGTGTGCCAGCATAGCCGACCTTTTCAATTTCCGGGGAATAGACCGTGACGTGGTAGCACGGCGCGACGGTAGCTTCAGCCTCAGCAGATGCAGAACCGCAGGCCGTAGCCCAGAGCGTCAGGGCCAGCAGCACAACGGCCACAGCGAAACAGGAAATTCGATTTTTCATAACTGGATCTCTCCCTTCAGGTAATCTTTGACAGTTCTTTCGATAGCGGAATCGCGGTGGAATGTCCAAGAATCGTCGTTGTCGATAAACTTCCGCATTTTGGCAGCCGCAGCCGGAATCAGCTTGCAGATAGTGTCGCGGTCAATGTGGTATTTGCGCTGGAGGTCTGCATCAGAGAACTGCTCGATGTACGACCGCACATCCTCAATGTCGTCCTGATTCTGAGCACCCCAGACAGCTTCGCAGCGGCGGCCATCGGCCTGAACGCCGTACAGAAGAAACAAAACGCCCTTGCTGTGCCGGTCGTCAAACCAGCGCCAGACCTCCATCCGGTTCGTTCCGGCAGGGAAGTGCAGGAATGAGGCTTCCAGCTTTTCCGTTTCGGGGTTCATTGGAACGTCTGCAAACTTCGCCCACAGTTCTTCAAGCGCGGCATCGCGTTCCTTCAGGGTTTCCATCTCGGAAATCATTGCAGTCCGCGCAGCGGAACGAGAGTTCCAGAGCGCGGCAGCCTGATTCTGGGCAATGTACTTCGTGGAGTGCCACCGCTTTATGCAGACGGCTTCTCCTCTAGCTCCACAGCCGGAGCATACCACGCGGTACCGTTCGCCGAAGTTGCGAATCCTTGCGGATTTTCCGCAGAATGGGCAGGGTTTCAAATCAAAATTTGCCATCTTTATTCCTCACTTTCTGGAAATCAGTTCCATGCACAACTCTTTGTAGGTGTCACGCTGCACACAGACCTTGATAAACTCTGTGTCCTCGTGCGAGTGCCCCCCCCTCAGAGGACTTTGCAGGTGCCGCCGGGACAGAAGCGGGAGCGGGTGCAGCAGCCACGACCGGCACGGGCTGAGGCTTGGACAAATAGTTGTCGAGGCCGAGGCTGGCCATTATGGCGACTTCCACCGCCTCCATTTCGCCCTGCGTCAGCTTGCCGCAATAATCGTTCAGGCGGGTCTTGTCCACGGTGGTGATCTGCTCGCAGATTGCGGTAGAGGGAAGCTGTGAACTGTCGATAAAGACATGTGTAACCAGCGGCTTCTTCTCTTTCGTCGTCAGGTAAACGACCTCGACCGTGGCGGCGTGTTTATTGTTCAGATTGTTGCTGACGACGATACCGGGCCGCCCGCTGCGCTGCTCGCAGCCGACCTCGTTGCCCTCCGGCAGCACATAATAGATTTCACCGCGATAAACCATTCCGTTCATGGTAAACACTCCTTTCGGTTTTCGGAAATCCAATTTTTAAGCCACTTCATGCTCATGTCGTGGTCGATAAAAGCCCACGTCAGGCCGCGCTTGATGCCACTGCCCATATAGGTGTAAATCAGCTCCATATCTTCTTCGGAAAAGTCTGTGTCCAGAAAAGCATTGACCCCCGAAAGCATAAATTCGTGGAAGCGCCGGTTTCGCCACTCCTGCGAATACGGAGCGGTCTTGAATGCTGCCCGTGAAAGATATTCCAACACCTTTGCCTCGACCGCTTCAACGGTCTTACAGTCTCGCAGAATGAAATACTGGTTTGTGCGCGGGTGGGCAATAAATTCCTCCCGGCTATTGATAAAGCTACCGGGGAAGCATTCAAGGAGTTTTGCACGGGCTTCCTCCATGTCAGCTGCGCTCTGACGTTCTTTGTCATTCATGAGAGTGTCTCCTTATACAAGAATCGTGTCTTTCGTTACCTGCGCATTGTCGCTGATTTCTATGACGGAATCCTCGGTGACCTCAATTTTGGCGGCCATTTTTCCGCCGTCGAAAGGTCTGAACGATGTGCGGTAATCGTCGAAAATGGCATACTTGCCATCAAAGAAGAATGTCCCGTAGCCCTTGGCGCGATACTCACAGTTCGTTTTGAGCGTGAGCAGCTTCGCCCGCTTTCCAACAAAATTCGGGGTCTTTTCGCCCTGCTTAGGGTCAGCTTCAACCACCGCTGCGTACAGTTCCGGGAATAGGGCACGGAGCCGCAGAAGAAAGAACGGAATTTCATCGGCCTGATATTCTACGACCTCTGCATAGCCAAAAATCGTATGTGGATGCGCATTGCAGATTTTCAAGATGTTTTCTACCGTGAAATACTTCTCCGGGATGTAGGTCATCTCTTTCATCCCGAAGCTGAGGCCGTCGTAAATCAGTTTTCCGTTTTCGTTGAGTTTCAGGTCGAAATACCGCAGCACAACAAGCGCGTCATTCCCGATTCTGACGAGTTTTTCATTAAAGGGGAAATTCAGGACAGAGTAATTCGGGTGTGCTTTTGCTGCTTCCAAAACCTTGTTGTACATCTTGGAACGCTTCGTGCCTCCGTCAACCCGGCTCACGCTCCCGACCATGCAATGCCTCGAAAGGGGCACCGTCACAGCAAAGCAGGTTCCTTGTTTGTATGCAGAGCATTCATTCGCCCTGTCGCAGAAAATATACTCTGCCCGCAGACGGCAGTCCCTTGAACCGCTGCCGTAAAGGTTCACGTTGATAGCTTCTTCATTCATCGTTCTGTCCTCCCTGAAGCATTTTGATTTCTTCCAGCGCTGCGCGGGCTGCCCGCTTGCCGTTTTCATTGAGGATGCGCTGCCATGCGCCCTGAGAGGGCGACCAGCGGAAAGCGTGATGCTTCAGAATCGCTCGAACGTCAGGGTCTGGCTTGCCGTCAAAGATAAGCTGCACCCTCATCAGGGCGCTGTTTTCGTGGTAAGTAACGCCCGGTAGCTCCACGACCTCCACCGGCTCCGCCTTAGCTTCCGCTGCGGCCTTGACCTCCTTGATACGGTCCTCCAGCCGGTGAATGCGTGCCATTGAGTTGCTCAGCTGCCACGGCAGAAATGGCGCACGGTCGCCCCGCTGCTTCATCCGCCCCTCAATCATGGCCTGTTCGCAAGAGCCAACGCCCTCGCAGCCCTCCACCGTGCCGAACTGGCGGAAATACTTGTTGACGGCAATCATGTGGTCGTGCTTCTGCTTTTCATCCTCCAGCTTCTTGTTCAGGGCTGCAAGCGCTTCAGGATCGCGGCTTGTGACCGGTGCACCATGCGCATAGCTGCGGATGCGCTCAAGCAATTCGGCGGCCTCGTTGAAGTTCTCCCGGTTGGCGTCCAGCGCGGCTACCTGCCGCTCCTTCTTCTTGACGGGGAAGTTGGAACCGCCGGTAATCATGACGCTGGGGCACCACGCGCCGACCTCATTCTCCCGGTTGATGGCAAAGGCCAACGTCCGCTCGTACTTGTCGAGCATCCCATCAACCCGGTTACGCTGTGCAGTGGTCTTGCAGCGGGCCTTCGCCTGTTCTGCAGCCTCCCGCGCCCTTGCAACCTGCTTCTCATAGTCCGCTGTGGCTTTGCCCGGAATGTAGTCCCGGAACGAGCGCATCTCGTGCGCCCGCCGGGCCATGTCCTCGTTGATTTCGTATCCCATGAATTAGGCTCCTTTCTTCATCTGAGGGAAGAAGAACTTCCCGATGTCCTTCTGCGGAATCTCCAGCAGCTCGCAGATAGCTTCAATTTCGCTGCTGCTCCATTCTGCATGACCACCCATCTTCCGGGAAAGCGTGGGCGGTTTCATGCCCAACGCTTCGGCGACCTCCTGGTCGCGGAATCCGCACTGACGAAAAACTCCCCTCAATGCAAAATACGGAATATTCCGGTAACTCCCCACCGGGGGCGTGGCCGGGGCTATGCGTTTCCTCATGACCTGTGACCTCCTTTCAAACGTCGATGCTCACCGAATGATAAGCGAACCAGTGGCCGTGGCGGCGGAACAACTTAAACCAGTTCGTGAACTTCTGACCGGAGCAGTCGTATGGCGTCGGGTAAAACTCTAAGTAGCGATTCGCCCGGAACCAATCGGCGGCAATTTCCTTGTGGGCCTTGTCCAGTTCATCCGGGAGCTGCACCAGCTCGATATAGCCGTCGCAGCCGCGCTCTTCCACGATGCGGCTATCCGATGCCGGACGGCGGTTGAACTCCCGGATTTCACGCTTGACGCGGGCAACCAGACTGCTCAGGCTGGCTCCGTACTCTGCCGGAGCAGCGTTCACGGTATTCAGAAAGACGTAGGCCGCCCGCAGGTGGTCGTTATCGTTGATGTTGAACATGGTTTAGCCCTCCATTTCTTACTTACCGCGCAACAGCCTTTGCCATTGCGTCAATCAGCCAGTGACCGCTCATGATGGTGTTCCAGTTATTCGCCTGATAGTTCTTGGTGTTGCGGTGGGGAGCGCTGTGGGTGACAAAATCGCTCATAGCGTTCACAGCGCCCCATGCGGTATTTCGGAACTTTGCGAGGTCAGGAGCCATCACGCAGACCATGTAGCCGTCCTTCATCTCCTGCACATGGCGCTTCTGGACATCGCTCATGTCATCAGCCGCAGGGAACAATTCATCAAGGATGTTCCGCAGACGCTCATCCGATACGGAGGTGTTTGCCATCTGGTCCGCCCGGTCAGACAGGGCATCCATGTACTTCCCGGCCAGTTCGAGGCACTGCTGCGCCTCAGTCAGCTTGGCGCTAATATCGCCTACATGACGCACGCTCCATGCGCGCTGTGCGGTATTCAGGGCGAGGTTTAAGGTGTTGTTGCAGACAACCCGAACGGGGGTCATGCAGACGCGGACAGCGCCGGAACCGTCGTGCGTGTTGGAGAAGCAGACGTAAGGCTCCATCTTGTCACCGCAAATTTCAGAATCGGGCAGCTTCGCCAGAAGCCAGATCTTCTTGCCGTCCAGCAAGCTCCCCGCCGTTTCGTAGCGCACATCGCCGCCGATCAGAGCGTCCGTGAACGCGAACGCATCTGCGTTCTGCACGATACGGTACTTGTTGCTGACAACGCCCAGAACCTTACCATCGGAACTGCGGACGTTTGCCTTGTAACCAGGAATCGGCTCATAGCCGCCGTTCAGCCACATATCGCGGGCTTCGACCGTCCAATCCAGACCGGCCAAACGCAGGGCATCTGCGCTGGTGGGAGCCTCCTGAACCATCTTGCCCAGACCGTGCCAAGGCTTCTCGCGGACATAAAACATACTTTCGACGTTTGCAGACATTATTTATACCTCCAAGAGTTTTCTTTCTGCGGTGGTTCCCGCGACCATTTTCGTGATGCCGCGAAAATGGTTTCGGCTGCTGCCATGCAGCCATCGTCAGGCGGGTTGTTGCCTTGCCGAGCAAGTGCCCTCATTTTGTAGTCGGTTGGGTTTCATCGATCTCTTCCCAGTCCGTGACCAGCCGGACGCGGATGCGGCTCTCGATAACCTTCTGCTGTGGGTCATCTGGGTAACGGCTCGCAAGGGTCTGGATTGCGTTCTGTGCTTCCTCCAGCGTCCCGGCGTACCGCTTGGCAGCGGGCGACGTGTGCCAGATGGCGTTCGCCCAGCGCGTCGGAGCAAACGCGAACTTGACCTGTGCAAGATATTCTTCGTGCATAGACATCTGAAATCCTCCTAAAATTTAAGTTGTGCGGCGGCTCCCGCGACACCCTTTCGGGTGTTTCGACCTGTGCCGGAGGTCATCGTCAGGCGGGTTAAGCGTCGAGATAGATTGTAAGAGAGGTCATTGCGCCTTCCATGCCAAATCCGTAGAAATGTTCCTGCACATCGTCGGATTTTCCCATCTTGCGTGCCTGCTTCAAAATGGCGTTCATTGCTTCTTCCAGTTCTTTGGCGGTGATGGTCTCTTTCATTGTTCAGTCCTCCTTAAAATTTTGCGTCCTCTGCGGGAATCAGATTCCAGTTTTCTTCCGGTGCGCCGGGAGTGAAGTATTCGACGTGGCCAGCCCGGAAAGCGGAGATGAAGTTCTCGAAGCGAGGCCAGCGGACTTCATAGCCGTTGACGACCATGTAGGTGCAGTCCTCGCTGGTACGGAACTTGTCATCCAGACGGCTTTCTTCCAACTGGAACAGCGGGATGGTTTTGTTGAGCAGATTCTTCATTTTTCTTTACCTCTCTTGTTGATTTTCTAGCTTGTGAGTGTTATTATTTAGCTAGTATCTAATTTATCTCTGTGCTAGTTATTATACTAGCTTTTCGCTAATTTGTAAATAGCTTTGCGCTAATTTTTTTCAAAAAATTAGCTAATTGTGAGTTTTGGAGGTTATCCCATGGGCGCTTTTATGTTTGATCGACTTGACTTCTTGCTAAAAAGAAACGGAATGACGAGAAAAGCGCTGTGCGCAGCGTCTGGCCATGCGGACAATTATATTCGGATGTTCGAGAAGCGAAACACGGAGCCTCCGAGAGAATTTGTAAATTTCTGCGCTCAGAAGCTAGACACAACTAGCGCATACCTATTTGGCGAAACCGACGACCCGGCAGCGCCAAGCGTTCAGGCTGTGCAGCCGGAAAAAGAAAAAGGCCACGCAGCCGAAAGCCGCGAGGTCTCAGATGATGATTTGAAATTTGCACTCTTTGGGGGCGGGGACGTGACCGACGCTCAGTTTGAAGAGGTCAAGTCCTTCGCTCGTTTCGTTAGGGAGCGAGATGCGAATGGACAGAGTAAATGAACTGTATAGCGTTGCAGAGGACAGCGGAATCGAGGTCTACAATTTTCCACTGCCAAACACTGGAAGCATGAGCATTGAAGTCAATGGACGCTGCTGCATCGGCATGGACAGTACCAGACGCTTCACAAGGGCCGAAGAAGCCGCAAGGCTTGGTCACGAATTGGGGCATTGCCTTTACGGCGGGTTTTACACCAAAACAACGCCGTTTGACCTGCGGGAACGGCATGAAGTCCGAGCCGACCGCTGGTACATCCTGAACTATATCCCGGAGGACAAGCTGATGGTCATGCTCAAGGCCGGCATGGACGCTTACGAAATCGCGGAGGCGCTGGACACCACAGAAGAGTACATCCGGCGGGCTTACTATTATTACAAGGACGTGAGAGGGGGTGTCTTTCATTGAAAAAGAGAACCACAACTGCCGAGTGGCAAGAATGCACAAACCGCTGGAGAATCCGGGTGCAGAAGAACGGAGTGTCAAAGAGTTTTTACAGCAGCACTCCCGGCCGCACCGGTCAGCGGGAAGCCAACGCCAAAGCGGACGCTTGGCTTGATGATAGCATCCGGGATGGGCGGAAGAAAGTTTCCGCGCTGTATGCGGAGTGGGTAGAGGAAAAGAGCCTGACCTGTGGCACGTCCTACCGCGACCAGTGCGAGAAGTACGGCGAATACTACATTTTGCCCGTCATTGGGAACCTGAGAATTGAAGAACTGACCGATGGCGATCTGCAAAAGGCAATAGATATGTCGTTCAAGAAGCGCTGCCTATGCAAAAGAAAGGTCATGAAAAACAGCGACAAGCCTTTGAGCAAAAAGACCCTCATGACGATTCGATCGGTAGAGAACAGCTTCGTGAAGTGGTGTAGAAAGAACAGGTACACCACGCTGAACCCGGAACTGACCATCCCGAAAAACGCTCGCACAGGGGAGAGGAAGATACTGCAACCGGAGGCATTGCGCACATTGTTTTCGGTCGATACGCGCAAATGGTACTCGCAGCATATCTTTGACGACTATGTGTACGCATACCGCTTTGCGGTGTCTACTGGCGTTCGCCCGGGCGAGCTGGTTGGTCTGTGGTACGGTGACATAAAGGGCAACACGGTCAACCTTCGCCGCAGCATCAACGCCTACTCGGAAGAAACCACCGGCAAGAACGAAAACAGCATCCGGTCATTTGATATGTGCGAACAGGCGCGGGAGGCATACGATGCGCAGGTGCAGCTTTTGAAGGATAGAGGCATACAACTGAACTATAACACGCCGCTGTTCCAGATACCCTGTCAACGCTCGCTGAAACGTCGCTGGGAGAAGTATCAGGACGGCAACGACATCAGCCCGCGAATCACGCTGTATGAGCTGCGGCACACCTTTGTCAGCATGGAGGCCGGGGAACTGACGGACGGCCAGCTGAAGATGCTCGTAGGGCACAGCAGGAACATGGACACCTTCGGAGTGTACCGTCACGAGATAAAAGGGCAGCGGGAGGAACTCGCAGCAGCGACGACCGCAGCTATCAAAAAGGCCCATGGGTAAGGCGTTACAGAGGCCACCGTTTGACCCAGTTTTTGACCCAGTAAAATTTTCTAAAGCGAAAAAAGGGCTTGCCGGTTGTGGCAAGCCCTTTCCTGTTTTATGATGCACTTTCGGCAAAAATATCTCTCTTTTTTCATGGTGAATAAGAGAATCCATTGTTCGATTCCCATTACCCGCTCCAACAAAAGCGCCTGGATTCGTTAGAATCCGGGCGCTTTTCGTTTACCGCAACACGCTATTTAACATACGTTTCGCCTTCTGCGCTATCCGGGGGCGCTTCCGGTGCGTCCGGCCGCTGCACGTTGTCTGCAGCGCGGTCGCGGTGCGTCCCGGTGTCGTCCGCACAGGCGCTTGCAAAGGTCAGCAGAGGGGCGTTGAATGGCGAACTGATGATTTATTGACGGCGTGACGAGAAAAAAGTCACTTTGCCAACGTGGCGGACTGACAGGGGCTGGCGAAATGAGGTCACTTCGCCGATCGTGCCACTTCGC
>CAKTZN010000020.1 GCA_934635545.1 uncultured Oscillospiraceae bacterium
GGCCCTCCCCGTCCTTGCGCACCTCCTCCGGCGTGTTGCCGTACACCATGTTCCAGTACTGGCTGCTGGCGATGGGCATTCCGGTGATGGTGAAGTACTTGTTCAGCGCGTCGAAGGTGGCGGTGTTGCCGCCCCGGCGGCAGGACACCACCGCCGCGCCCACCTTCATGGTCTTGTTGATGTGGGGCGTGCTGTAAAACAGCCGATCCATAAAGGCGATGGCGCCGCCTGCCGGGGACGCGAAGTACACCGGCGCGCCGATCACCAGCGCGTCCGCCTCGGCCAGTTTGGGAGCCGTCTCGTTCACCAGATCGTCGTATACGCAGCGGAAGGTTTTCTTGCAGGACGCGCAGGCGTTGCAGCTGTGAGCCGTGTGGCCTGCCTGCACGATCTCCGTTTCGATGCCCTCGGCCTCCAGCGTTTTGGCCAGCTCCTCCAGCGCCGTATAGGTGCAGCCCTTCTCGTGGGGGCTGCCGTTGATCAGCAATGCTTTCATATGATCGTCCTCCTTGCCATTGTTAGCGCTATTATACCGCGCTGCCGGGGAAAAATCCAGTCCCCGTTTTTGCGGCCTTTCTCAGAAAAAGAAAAAATGCGCTTGACAAATGTCTGAAATCGGACTATACTACGAAAAGTCTGATTTCGGACGGACAGGAGGACATGCCATGGAACGCCGTGAAGCTTTGGCTGCGTATAACGATGCCTACAAGGAGCAGGATGACCTGTACCGGGCGGTGGCCCGGCAGTGCGGGCTGTCGGACTGCGCCTTCTGGGTGCTGTACGCCCTGCGGGAGTCCGGCCGCCCCATGACCCAGAGCGACGTGTGCGCCGCCGTGTACCAGCCCAAGCAGACGGTACACTCGGCCCTGAAAATGCTGGCGGGGGAGGGCTATCTGCAATTGACGGAGGGCCGCGACCGCCGCAGCAAGTACCTGACCCTGACGGCGGCGGGGGAGACGCTGATGGCGCGCACCGTCGACCGGGTGATGGCGGCGGAGGAAACGGCCATGGACACCCTGACGGCGGCGGAACGGACGCAGTTTCTGGCGCTGTGCCGCCGCTACAACGCCGCGCTGCGGCAGGCGCTGTCCACCGCCATCGGGGAGAAAAAGGAGTAAACCATGAAGATACAGTTATCCGATCACTTTACCTATAAAATGCTGCTGCGGTTCGTGCTGCCGTCCATCATCATGATGGTGTTCACCTCCATCTATGGTGTGGTGGACGGCCTGTTCGTGTCCAACTTTGTGGGCAAGACCCCCTTCGCGGCGGTGAACCTGGTGATGCCCTTCATCATGATCTTCGGCGGCATCGGCTTCATGTTCGGCACCGGCGGCAGCGCCCTGGTGGCCAAGACCATGGGTGAGGGGGACAAGCACCGGGCCAACCAGTACTTCACCATGATGATCGTTGTGACCCTGATCTGCGGCGTCATCATCTCCACCGTGGGCGTCATCTACATGGAGCCCATCTCCGTTTTCCTGGGCGCCGACGAGGAGATGCTGGCGGACTGCGTGCTGTACGGCCGCATCGTGCTGGCCTTCAACACCGCCTTTATGCTGCAGAACGTGTTCCAGAGCTTCCTCATCGCGGCGGAAAAGCCCAAGCTGGGCCTGTGGATCACGGTGGCGGCGGGCGTTACCAACATGGTACTGGACGCGCTGTTCATGGCGGTGTTCCGCTGGGGCGTGGCCGGCGCGGCCATCGCCACCGGCATCAGCCAGGTGGTGGGCGGCGTGCTGCCGCTGGTGTACTTCCTGCGGCCCAATTCCAGCCTGCTGCGGATGACGAAAACGAAGCTGGAGCTGCGGCCCATCCTGCAGGCCAGCGGCAACGGTGCGTCGGAGCTGGTCAGCAATGTGACGGCGTCGGTGGTGGGCATGCTGTATAACTTTCAGTTGCTGCGGCTGGCGGGCCAGAACGGCGTGGCGGCCTACGGCGTGCTGATGTATGTGGAGTTCATCTTCGCCGCCGTGTTCATCGGCTATGCCATCGGCTGCGCGCCTATTATCAGCTATCACTTCGGCGCGGGCAATCACGGTGAGCTGAAAAACCTGCTGAAAAAGAGCGTGCTGTTGATGGGCGCGGGCGGCCTTTTGATGGTGGGCGCGGCCCAGGCGCTGGCCGTCCCCATGGCAAGGCTGTTCGTGGGGTATGACGATGTGCTCTGCCAGATGACGGTGCACGCCTTCCGCATCTCCACGGTGGCCTTCGCCCTGGTGGGGTTCAACATCTTCAACTCCTCCTTCTTCACGGCGCTGAACGACGGCATGGTGTCGGCCATCATCTCCTTCCTGCGTACCTTCGTGTTCAAGCTATCGGCCGTCCTGCTGCTGCCTATGATCTGGGAGCTGGACGGCATCTGGTGGGCCGGTGTGGCGGCGGAGATCTGTGCCTTCGGCGTGGGTCTGGCCTTCCTGTTTGGCAAGCGGAAGAAGTATCAGTATATGTAAGCAAACGGTTCCCTGCCGCGGCGGGGAACCGTTTTTTGATGCAGAAATGTAAATTGCACTTGACATTTCTCCGAGACTGTGGCATTATAAAGTCAAGCCGACTTTACTTTTTTGAGGGGGTGCCACATGAAGCGCTGGATAAAGTGGGCTGCGGCGGCAGTACTTCTGCTGGCGGCGGTGTGGCTGATCGAGGGGCGGAGCTATCACGGAAGCGCCATGGTGGAGCAGGACGGCGTCCGATTTTACCTCCGTGCCGACCATCTGTGGGCCTTTGCGGAGGACTGCGTATGGGACGGCGAGGGCGATACCGTGGACTACGTTATCCCCGACCGTGTGAAGGGGGCGAAGGTCACGTCCCTGGGCGGACTCCTCTACGGCACCGCCTTCAAAAAGCTGCCCTGCGGCTGGGGCGTGGCGCTGCCGGAGACCTTCCGGGGCGCGGAGCGGGTGAGCTTTCTTCCCCAGACGGACGCCACGGAGCTGACGCTGACGGTGCGGCTGCATCTGGGCCGCTATGTGTCGGAAATCGAAAACATGGGCGGGATCGTCCCCACGGGATATTACAGTCCCGGCGGCAGCTATATCATCCGGCAGAGGTGGATCGTGACCTGCGATGCGGGAAACGAGACCTATTACGCTGAGAACGGACGGCTCTATTACCGCGGGAGCGGTGAGCCGGTGGCGCTTTGCTATGAAACGGAGTGAATGTGATGCAGAACCGTGTGGCCCAACTGCGGCGGGAACAGAATATGCGGCAGGAGGAGCTGGCCCGGATGGTGGGGATCTCCCGCCAGTCCATCATCGCCATTGAGAAGGGGCGCTCTGTGCCGTCCCTGGAGGTGGCCATGCGCATCGCCCAGTGCTTCGCCATGCCGGTGGAGACGGTGTTTCTCCCGGCGGAGCGGGCGTGGCGTCTGCGGCCCGAGGGCGACGGGGCGTGCCAGCCTGTGGCGGCGCAGGGGGATCCGGTGCTTGCGGACATGACCTACGGCGGCTATCCGCTGCGCTATAACGGCGGCGAGGTCATCGCCGCCTATAACGCCATGTGCCTGCTGGGGCGGCGGCAGAGGCTGGCGGACGTGATCGGGGAGTTTGAGGACAACGGCCTGCCCCTGCTGGGCGGCGCGCTGGGAACAGATCCCCGCCGTCTGCCGGAGTATTTCGCCGCCCACGGCGTGGACTGCGTACCCTGTAAAAAGGGTGCGCTTGCTCCCGGCGTGTATCTGTGCAGCTATACCGCCCTGTCGCTGCTGAAGGAAGTGCGGGGCCTGCACACGGCGACGCTGCATGTCACGGCGTCGGGGGTGGCGGTCTATAACCAGCGGGACGATGCCACCGCCACCGACAACTATCCCACCGCCGCGGCGTTCTTCAAGGGGAAGACCGTCGCCGCCCTCTTCCGGGTGACCGCGGAGGGGAAGAGCGGCTGACCGGGGCGCGTTCCGATAAAATCCGAAGCCTTGCGGCTTCGGATTTTTTGATGCGCGGGAAATTACCTATTGACAAGGTAGGCGAAACATGTTATCATCCAATCAACCTACAAAAAAGGTGGGCAAAAAGCCACCGGACAATATACACATATTCAGGAGGAACGCTATGCAGATCTATGCAGATAACGCGGCCACCACCAAAATGAGCCGCACAGCCATCGACGCGATGCTGCCCTATATGGAGACCTATTTCGGAAATCCCTCCAGCCTGCACACCATCGGCCAGCAGGCGGCGGAAGCCCTGCAGAAGGCCCGGGAGACCGCGGCGGAATGCCTGGGCTGCCAGCCCCGGGAGATCACCTTTACCTCCGGCGGCAGCGAGGCCGACAACCAGGCCCTTGTCTCCGCCGCCCGCATTGGCGAACGGAAGGGCAAGAAGCACATCATCTCCACCGCCTTCGAGCATCATGCCATCCTGCACACCCTGAAGAAGCTGGAGAAGGAGGGCTTCGAGGTGCAGCTTCTGGACGTGGGCCCCACCGGCACCATCACCGCCCAGCAGGTGGCTGACGCCATCCGGGAGGACACCTGCCTGGTGACCATCATGTACGCCAACAACGAGATCGGCTCCATCATGCCCATCCCGGAGATCGGTGCCGTGTGCAAGGAGAAGGGTGTGCTGTTCCACACCGACGCCGTCCAGGCGGCGGGCCACCTGCACATTGACGTGAAGGCCCAGAACATCGACATGCTGTCCCTGTCCGCCCACAAGTTCCACGGCCCCAAGGGCGTGGGCCTGCTGTACGCCCGTCAGAGTATCCCTCTGACCAACATCATCGAGGGCGGCGCCCAGGAGCGTGGCAAGCGTGCCGGTACCGAGAACATCCCCGGCATCGTGGCCATGGCCGCTGCGCTGAAGGAGGCCTGCGACCACATCGACGAGAACGCCGCCAAGGTGTCCGCCCTGCGGGACAAGCTGATCGCGGGCCTGTCCAGGATCCCCCACTCCGCCCTCAACGGCGATCCGGTCCACCGGCTGCCCGGCAACGTGAACTTCTGCTTTGAGGGCATCGAGGGCGAGAGCATCCTGCTGCTGCTGGACGCCAAGGGCATCTGCGCCAGCTCCGGCAGCGCCTGCACCAGCGGTTCGCTGGATCCCAGCCATGTGCTGCTGGCCATCGGCCGTCCCCACGAGGTGGCCCACGGCTCCCTGCGCCTGAGCCTGTGCGAGTGGAACACCGAGGAGGAAGTGGACTACATGCTGCAGGTCATCCCCGAGGTGGTGGAATACCTCCGCGGCATGTCCCCCGTGTGGAAGGAACTGCTCTCCGGCGCACGTCAGTTCATTCTGTAAACGACACGATATAGATAGAATAAGGAGGATCATATCATGGCTCTTTATACCGATACGGTAATGGATCACTTCATGCACCCCCGGAACGTGGGCGAGATCCCCAACGCCGACGGCGTGGGAGAGGTGGGCAACGCCAAGTGCGGCGACATCATGAAGATGTACCTGAAGATCAACGATAACGTCATCGAAGACGCCAAGTTCGAGACCTTTGGCTGCGGCAGCGCCATCGCCTCCAGCTCCATGGCCACCGAGCTCATCAAGGGCAAGACCATCGACGAGGCCCTGGCCGTCACCAACAAGCAGGTGGTGGACGCCCTGGGCGGTCTGCCCGCCTATAAGCTGCACTGCAGCGTGCTGGCGGAGGAGTCCATCAAGTCCGCCGTCAAGAACTACTATGACCGCAACAACATCCCCTATGACAAGAGCAAATTCCCCGACTGCGACGACTGTGAAGCCTGCCGCATGGTGTGAATATGTGTGTATGAGAAAAGGCCGCCCGATGGGCGGCCTTTTCTCGCGGTCAAGCAAAGCCTCCCCGCGGAGCATCGCTCCGCAGAGAGGCTTTTGGTTCACGCTTCGGCCCGCAGGGTATCGCGTACCCGCATGAGGGCCTTGCCCAGGATGCTCTGACCCTGCCATTGGGTCACATCCTGGTGCCGGGGATCGTCCAGGGGGATGCCGATGCCCCAGATGCGGTCGTTGGGGGAGCACTCGGCAATCAGGGCGTCGCCGGTGGCGAGAAGCTGGTGCTTCAGGCCGCTGTTCTGGCCGAATTTGGCTAGTAGGCCCCGGTAGATGACCTCCTGCCGCACCGCCGTCCACTTGGCATCGTCATAGGGGGTGATGGCCCGGCCCAGCAGCTTCACCGTCTTGGGATCGGGGTTCTCCATCACGCGGGCTGCGGTGGCCTCGTCACCGCAGCACAGGGCCTTCTGGCGCATGAGATACTGCTCGGCATTGAGATAGGTCACGCCGTCCACGGTGAACACCGCCGGGTACCAGTTGCTGAACCAGCCGTTGGGGCCATATTCGTGGAAGAAGCCCACCACATTTCCGGGAATGGGCGCGTCCTTTTCTGTGACGGCGAATTCCTCGTACAGGTCATATGTCCGCTGATCCGGGGCCAGCAGCGTCACGGCCAGCGCCGCGTCCGGATGGGCCTTGCCCCAGTTGCCCACCGCCACCAGCGCCGCGGGGACGGCGAACTGGGGCGGCCAGCCGCCTGCCGCGCCTACCGTGGGGATCTCGACAGCGGAGCATCCCGCCGCCAGCGCGGCGTCCAGCGCCGCGGTATAGCACGCGGTCAACGCCGCCGTTTCATAGGGCCGCCCGTCATAGACCGGCGGCGTCAGGGGGACGGTGATGGTGCCGTCCCGGGCCGCGGCGCGGCACAGGCTCCCGCCGCCCGCGGCACTGTCCAGACGGAAGGAGAGCTCCATCGGTCACGCCTTCTCGAACGCCGCCTTCATGCAGCGATAGGTCATGTAGCAGTCCAGCTTGCCCACGGTCTCATAGGGGGCGTGCATGCTCAGCACGGGGACACCTGCGTCGATGGTGTCGATGTTGCGCTTGGCCATGTACTTGGCCACGGTACCGCCGCCGCCGGCGTCGGTCTTGCCCAGCTCGGCCATCTGCCAGAAGATGTTCTCCTCGTTCAGCAGGCGGCGCAGCTTGCCCACCACCTCGGCACTGGCGTCGGAGGCGCCGGACTTGCCGCCTGCGCCGGTGTACTTGCACAGGCCGATGCCGTAGTTGACATAGGCGGAGTTGTTCTTTTCATACACCTCGGCAAAGTTGGGGTCATAGGCGGCGGTCACGTCGGCGCTGATGCAGAAGGAGTTGGCGAAGCAGTCCCGCAGCAGCACGCCCTGGCTGTCGCACAGCTCACCCATGAACTTGTCAAAGGCCTCGGACTGCATGCCGGACACGCCCTCGCTGCCGATCTCCTCCTTGTCGGCGAAGATGCACACGCCGGTGCGGACGGGATCCTTGGCGTCGAAGATACCGGCCAGCTCGGCATAGGCGCAGACGCGGTCGTCGTGACCGTAGCTGGCGATGAGGCTGCGGTCAAAGCCGATGTCGCGGGCGTGACCGGCGGGGACGGCCTCCAGCTCGGCGGAGATGAAGTCCTCCTCCACCATGCCGTACTTCTCGTGCAGAAGCTGCATGACGGCCAGCTTGAAGCGCTTCTTCTCGTCCTGATCCGTTACCGGCATGGAGCCCACCAGAATATTCAGGCTCTCGCTGGGGATGGCCTCGTTCAGGGGCTTTTTGCCCTGCTCACGGCCCAGGTGGGGCAGCAGGTCGTTGATGATGAACTGGGGATCCTCGGGCTTATCGCCGATATGGACGGGCATCACCGTGCCGTCGGCAAGCGTCACCACGCCATGGAGCTCCAGGGGGATGGTGACCCAGTGGTACTTGCGGATGCCGCCGTAGTGATGGGTCTTGAGATAGGCCAGCTCCGCATCCTCATACAGGGGCCGGGGCTTCAGATCCAGGCGGGGCGCGTCGGTGTGGGCGGCGGCGATGACGGCGCCCTTGGACAGGGGCTCCTTGCCGATGACGGCCAGCATGATGCCCTTGCCCCGGTTGTTGCAGTACACCTTGTCGCCGGTCTTGAGGGGCATGCCGGGCTGATACGCCACAAAGCCCCGCTTCTCGGCCAGCTCGATGCAGTAGTCCACGCACAGACGCTCGGTCTTGCCGTGGTTCAGAAAGTCCTTGTAATCCTCACAATAGGCGTGCATGGCGGCCTTTTCGCTCTCCGGCAGGCGGTCATAGCCGTTCTCCGGCGCGTACAGCAGGGCCTTGCTCAGCTTGCTTTCGCTCATGGATGATTCCTCCTCATATTAAATGGTCTCTACCGCCATCCTACCATAGAAACGCCGCCTTTGCAAGGGGCGGCTTGACAATGGGGCGGGGGAGAAGTATAATCTCCCTATACCCCATAGGGTAGGAGGGATCGACAATGAAGCAATGCATGGACGCGGACAACCTGCACCGCAGGCTGAAAAAGATCATCGGCCAGGTACAGGCCATTGACCGGATGATCGACGAGGACGTCCCCTGTGAGGATGTGCTGGCCCAGATCAACGCGGCGAAATCCGCCCTTCACGGCTGCGGCAAGGTGGTGCTGGAGGGGCATATCAAGCACTGTGTCCGGGACGGCATCCAGCACGGCGACGCCGACAAGACCATCGAGAGCTTTACCAAGGCGGTGGAGCGGTTTTCCAATATGGGATGAGCATTCCAAAAAAGAAGGGCTTGGCCCTTCTTTTTTTCTTGACAAATGATACCCATGTGGGTATATTATACCTATACCCTGTACGGTATAAAGGAGACGAAACAACATGAAAGCACTGATGGAAAAACTGGAGGGGCTGCTGGAGTGGGGCGGCATCAAAAAGGACGTGACGCTGCTGGTGATCTCCGGCATCGCGGTCATCTGCAGCCTGGCGAAATGGCAGCCCTTCTCCTTTGATATGGCGTGGATCGCCATCATCCTGTGCGGCGTGCCCATTGTGCTGGAGGCCATCATCGGTCTGGTGACGGCCTTTGACATCAAGGCGGACGTGCTGGTGTCCCTGGCGCTGATCGCCTCGGTGTGCATCGGCCAGGACTTTGCTGCCGGTGAGGTGGCCTTCATCATGCAGCTCGGCGGCCTGCTGGAGGAGCTGACGGTGGCCAAGGCCCGGGCCGGCATCGAAAAGCTGGTGCACCTGACGCCCCGGACGGCCCGCGTGCTGCGCGGCGGCGCGGAGAGCGTGATCTCCGCCGAGCAGGTGCAGGTGGGCGACACCCTGCGGGTACTGCCCGGCGAGTGTGTGCCGGTAGACGGCGTGATCCTGTCGGGACAGACCTCCATCAACCAGGCGGTCATGACCGGCGAATCCCTGCCGGTGGACAAGTCCGCCGGGGACGAGGTGTCCAGCGGCACCGTGAACCAGTTCGGCGCCTTCGAGATGCGGGCCACCCGTGTGGGCGAGGACAGCTCCATCCAGCGGATGATCCGCCTGGTGCAGTCCGCCGACGCGGGCAAGGCCAAGATCGTGGGCATCGCCGACCGGTGGGCCACCTGGATCGTGGTGATCGCCCTGACCGCCGCTGCACTGACGTGGCTCATTTCCGGCCAGATCATCCGGGCCGTCACCATTCTGGTGGTGTTCTGTCCCTGCGCCCTGGTGCTGGCCACGCCCACGGCCATTATGGCCGCCATCGGCAACGCCACCAAGCATGGCTTTCTCGTCCGTGAGGGCGACGCGCTGGAGCGGCTGGCCAAGGTGAAAGTGGTAGCCTTTGACAAGACCGGTACGCTGACCTACGGCACCCCGGAGGTGGCCGCGGTGGTCAGCATTCTGCCGGAGCTGCCGCAGGAGGAGCTGTACCGTCTGGCGGCCTCTGCCGAGCAGATGTCCGAGCATCCCCTGGGCAAGGCTATCGTCCGTGGCTGCAAAAAGTCCGGCGCTGCGCTGGCTGACGCCGGGAAATTCCGTATGATCCCCGGCCGCGGCGTCAGCGCCTGCGTGGAGGGCCGCAGCCTGCTGGCGGGCAATCCGGAGCTGCTGCGGGAGCAGGGGGTGACCCTGCCGGAGGAGGCCGGGGACTATCTGGCCCAGGGCTGCACCGTCACCTATCTGGCGGTGGACGGCACCTACGCCGGATACATCGCCCTGTCCGACACCATCCGACAGGAGAGCGCGGAGATGGTGGACGCCCTGACGGCGCTGGGCGTCCAGCCGGTGCTGCTGACCGGTGACCACGAAAACGCCGCCCGGGCCATCGCCCAGCGGCTGCACATTCAGGAGGTGCGGGCCAACTGCCTGCCGGAGGACAAGATGACCGCCATCGACGGCTATCAGGCCCAGGGCCGCAGCGTGTGCATGATGGGCGACGGCGTCAACGACGCCCCGGCCCTGAAGCGGGCGGAGGTGGGCATCGCCATGGGCGGCGTGGGCAGCGACATCGCCGTGGACGCGGCGGACATCGCCCTGGTGGACGACGAGGTGAAGGAGCTGCCCCACCTGATCGCACTGTCCCACCGGATGATGACCACCATCAAGCTGAACATGACCTTCTCCATGGCGCTGAACTTCGCGGCCATCATCCTGGCCATCATCGGCACGCTGAACCCGGTGGTGGGCGCACTGGTACATAACGCCGGTTCCGTGCTGGTCATCACCAACTCGGCGTTTCTGTTGAACTGGAAAAAGAAATAAACAAACGGGAGGAAAAACAAATGATTATCAAAATCATCGCCATCGTCATCGGTGTGCTGATCCTGGGCGCGGGTCTTTACTACCTGTCCAAGGAAAAGCACGATCCGGAATCCAAGAAGATCTACGGCGTCATCAGCGCCGTGGGCGCGGTCATCGCCGTTGTGGCGGCGATCCTGCTGCTGGTGTAAGAGTATGATAGAAAATACCGCTGCTTCTTTGGGAAGCAGCGGTATTTTTGTGTATTGCGTGTATGCGCTTATGACAGTGCCCGGTTCTCCAGATTGCTCCGCAGACTGCCGACGGCCTGATAGTTGTTGATGATCAGCGCGTCGGTGACGCCATACCGGGCGATGATATCGCTGACGCTGCCCACATCCTCCCGGATGTCCACCACCACGATCTGCTCGTAGTAGTCGATCATGTAGGGCACGAAGGCGTTGCCGTAGGACTCCTTGAACACCAGCAGCGTCTTGCCGTTCTTGTTGTCGGTGGTGATGACGGTCAGGGGCTGGTCGCCGCACAGGAACATTCCGGCGTACTCGTTGGTGCCGCCGTTGACGGCCTGGCCGTTATACTGCACGCCGTCCCGGTAGTAGACCATGGAATAGCCGGTGTGGAGGAACCGGGCCACGGAGTAGTCAGGGGTGGCCTTCAGCTCCGCGGGATGGTCGCCGTACATGTACAGTGAGCCGGTATAGCCGGTGCGGATCACCGTGTCATAGCTGTCCAGCGTCCAGGGGGTAATGCCGTTGGCCTGGCAGTAGGCCGCCGAGGCGTAGTACGCGCCCAGACTGGTCCAGTGATGGTCGGTGCGGTAGAACATGTACTCGCCCGCGTGCTGATCCATCAGCCCCATGCAGTCCACGGTGGTGACGGCGCTGTCCATCATGGCGTAGGTGGACTTGATGAAGCTGGCGACAGCGTCGTGGGGATCGTCGTAGTCCGCCGGGGAATGGTAGGCGCAGCTCTTGGGGGTGATCAGGCAGCTCACATGGATATTGGGGTATTTGGCGGCGAATTGGTTCACCGTGTCGGCATAGGCGCTGGAGCCGGAGGGATCCGGCGCGAAATACTCCACGCCGTAGTCGCCGCACACCAGCACCGCGTTGGCGTAATAGGCGGCGATATCGTTGTGATAGTGGCCGTCAGCGGCGGTCTCCGCCACCACCGACGCCGCGTCGTCCGAGGATACGGCACTGCCCTTGCCGGGGGCGATGTACTTCTGTCCCGCGGGCACCACCTGCTGGCCGCAGACGGCGCACACGCCGTCATCGCCCACCGTGTGGCCCAGGGCCGGGCTCATGACCGCGCCGCAGACGGCGCAGGTCTCCGGTTCGGTACAGGTGGCGGGTCCGGCGGAGGTGTGGGGAAGCTGGGGCGACAGCTCGATGCCGCACCGCTGGCAGGTCTGGGGTGCGGCGCAGGTGGCTTCCGGGCCGGGATCGTGGCCCAGGGCCTCTGTCATCACCTTGCCGCACTCGGTGCAGATCTCCGGCTCGGTGCAGGTGGCCGGTGCGGCGGATACATGCCTGTGGCAGCCGCTCAGCGCCAGTGCCGTCACCAGCAGTGCCGCCGCCAGATAGCAGATTTTTTTCATGGAACGCTTCCTTTCTTATAAGGGGTCTTGTCTCTATTACTATGAGGAGATTATACGCAATAGGACAACTTTTTGCAAGTACCTGTGTGACGCGCATGGCAAGAGGGCGGATGCTTTGCATCCGCCCTCTTGTGATCCACATGGTTTTCAGTTCTGCCGCACGAAGATCATGTTCTCCATCAGGTCGATCTTCTCGATGGTGCCCACCACGGCGGTGGGAACGCCCAGGATATCGCTGAATACCAGCGTATCGCCCTCGACCTTCATGGAGGCCACGTTCTTGCAGACCTCCTTCTTCTCGTCACCCCGCAGGGTGTAGACAGTGGAAAGACACATAGACTTATTCTCCCTTCAGCAGCTTCAGGGCCTCGTCCAGCTTCTCGTTGCCCAGGTTGAAGTCCAGGATGGCGTCGTGGATCAACTGGGCCGCCTCGTCATCCATGCTGTGGGCCAGCTCGTGCAGCTCCTCGGCGTGGTGGCGGTTGTGCTGCACCATATAGGCCAGCAGCGCCAGCGCCTCCTCGGGGGAGTGGTGGGCGTGGTCGTGATCATGGTCGTGGCAATGCGCATGCTCATGGCAGTGCTCGTGGTCATGGGTGTGGGTATGGGTATGCGTGGTGCCGTCGGCATGGGTGTGTTCGTGTTCGTGATCGCACATGGAAAAGCCCTCGCTTTCATTTTTTTCCATTTTACCACGTTCCATCCGGCAAGTCAAATGACAATTAACGGACATATTTGCGAAATCTGTGGATTTTCTATGCAAACCGCACAAAAACATTGACAAAAAATGCACATTTCTGTATAATTTTCATGTAAAATACCGCTTTGTGTGTTGCGCGGAGTGAAGGAGGAACATAATGAGGGATCTGAAGCATTTGATTTATTTCGAGAACCTGCTGCAGGAGGCCAATAACGACCTGGTGAAGCAGGCGAAGAACGAGGGGAAGCTGGCGCTGGGATACACCTGCTACTTCATGCCGGAGGTGCTGCTGGATCTGCCCGGCTGCTTCAGCGTGCGTCTGCGTGCGCCCCGCTGCACCTCGCCGGACATGGCCACCTATTACATGTCGTCCCGCACCTGTCACTATGGCCGCAGCCTGCTGGAGCGGGCGCTGGAGGGCGGCTTCAACTTCCTGGACGCCCAGTTGGCCACCGAGACGTGCACCGTCACCTGCCGTTTCCAGGAGCATCTGCAGCGGATGCAGGACGTGATCCAGAACGAGCGGTTTAAGTGCTCCTTCATGGACGTGCCCTTCAAAAAGACACAGAACGCCATCGACCACTATGAAGAGCAGCTCCGCGCCCATGTGCTGGACTTCCTGCGGGACAACTACGGCGTGGATACCTCCGACGAGGCGCTGCTGAAGACCATCGAGGCCCACAATGAGGTCTGCCGCCTGGTGCAGGAGATCGGCGATTACCGCAAACTGGACAACCCCACCATCACCGGCTACGAGTTCGCGGTCATCACCCTGGCCACCATGACCTGCCCCAAGGAGCTGATCATCGACAAGCTCCGGGAGACGGCGGAGGAAATGCGCACCCGCCAGCCCGACGCCAAAAAGGAATTCCGCTGCAAGGTGGTGCTGGCCGGCAGCGAGAACGACGATCCCGACTTCATCAAGCTCATCGAGAGCTGCGGCGCCCGCGTGGTGGCTGACCGCTATTGCTACGGCGCGGCCGAGGCCCGCCAGCCCATCGAGATCAAGGACGGCGAGACGCCCCTGCGTGCCATCGCCCGCCACTATCTGCTGACCAGCCAGTGCACCCGCTTCATGGAGCAGAACGAGATGCGCCGCCGCAAGCAGGTCATCGCCGACATGGCCAAGGAATACAAGGCCGACGGCATCATCATCGCCTCCAACAAGTTCTGCGAGTATTGGAGCTATGAGCGCGTCATCGACACGGTGGTGCTGCAGCGCGATTTCGGCTACCCCGTCTGCTCCATCGAGAAGGAGTATATCAATTCCGCCTCCGGTCAGCTCCGTACCCGCTTCCAGGCGTTTATCGAGAGCGTGGAGATCAAGAAGATCCAGGGAGGGAACAACTGATGAAAAAGATCGACCTGAAAAATGCCCTGGCCAAGGCCAAGGACGTGAACTATAAGAAGCTGGCCAAGGACTTCTGGTACGGCAAGCCCCACGGTGAGCGCCGTCTGGGCGACCTGTACTGCGACAAGACCGGCCTTTACAAGCACCGCGAGTGGCGCGGCGTGAAGGACACCTTCTATTACTTCCATAAGGTGTGGATGTATAACTACGCCATGCTGGTGTACGACGTGATGCGCTATGGCGGACTGGTGACCTTCTTCAAGGGCTGCTGGCGCTATCGCTGGATGGGCCAGACCTATCTGCCCGTGCTCCACTGGTTCGACCGCGGCATGGAGGGCCTGCGGGGCGAGGCGCTGCGGGCCTGCCCGCTGCATTACCGGGCCATGACCAACGCCACCATCTATCAGTTCATGCAGATGTTCTCCAACGACCTGAACATCCAGAAGGGCAAGAAGGCCAAGGCGCGCCACGACAAGACCATGGCCCATGACGAGACTGTCTGGGGCGGCATCTTCTACCCCTTCAGCAAGGAGAATGAGAATGTCCCCCTGCAGATGATCCCCTATTTCGTTACCTGCCACGTCAACAACCACACCGTCCTCAACTACATCGACGCGGTGCAGTCCATCGGCCTGCCCGGCGACCCCTGCCCCATGTGTCAGGCGGAGGCGGGATTGTTCGTGCTGGACGATGTGCCCGACTACTACAAGGCCGTCATCACCTCCAACGAGGCCTGCGACGGCTCCGTGGCCACCTCCATCCTGCAGGACTGGCTGATGGACAAGCCCCTGTTCGCCATGCCCCAGCCCATGCAGTTTGACGATCCCCTGGTGCAGAAGCACTGCCAGAAGGAGATCGAGGAGGCCTGGAGGTTCATCGAGGAGCAGACCGGCACCAAGTTCGACTGGGATCAGTTGGTGAAGAAGCTGGAGAGCCAGAACGAGCTGCAGCGCTTCGAGTGGGAGAAGTGGGACGTGGCCGCCAATACCGACTACTATCCCATCAACGGCGTGTCCCAGGCCCTGTACCGCATCTACCAGTCCCAGTACGGCGACCTGCCCATCTGGCACGAGACCGACAAGAAGGTCCGCAAGATCCTGGAGAAGTGCGTGGAGGAGCGCATCAACAACTTCCCGCTGACCCGCCACCGTGTCATCGCCTGGTCCTGCGCCCCCCTGTACTATTCCAACTGGTGCACCTGGGCC